>JABFRG010000162.1 GCA_013141295.1 Polyangiaceae bacterium | reverse complement strand
GTCTTCACCCGTCCAGGCTCGAGGGTTGCGGGGCCGCCGGGCTCTTGCCGAGGCCCGCGCTGCTGCTCGTGCTGCCGGGCAGCGGCTCCACGGTGAACACCATGCCGGCGTTCCGCAGGCGCGTCACCAGCTTCATGCCCAGCGCCGTCGCTGGCGTGAGCACGCCGCCCGCACTGCGGTCTTCGGCGGCCAGCGCCATGGCCGTCTCCGACAGCATCTTCGCCGTCTCGCCGTAGCCAGGATCGCTGGTGCCCTCGACGCGGCCCAGGAGCTTTTCCCGGCCGTCCTCCGACTCCGCCACGATGCGAATCTTGAAGAAGCCACGCTTTCGCGCCTCGGCGTCGGGGCCGTCGCCGGGGCCCGGAAGATAGCGGTCGAGGAGCATGCGGGTGGGAGCGAAGGTGGCGGCCTTGAGGAACGCGCCGAGGCCGGCAACCACCGCGGCGGCGGTTACCCAGGCTCGCGGGCCGCGTCCGAAGGTCATCTCCTCCGAGTATCGGAACTTGCGCCCGTAGGCGAAGCCCGAGAGGGCGTTGGAGCGCCGCACGATGCGGGTGTTCACCGCGGCCATCACGAACGGTCCGGCCACCCGCTGCAGGCTCGGCTCCCACCGCACGCGTACCGAGTCCGGCCCGTCGAGGTCGAGGTCGCTCTTGCGGTCGGGGCTCAGCGAGTACGGGTCCCGGAGGAGCTTGCGAAGGGCGCGGTCTTGCTTCGCTGCGTCGAGGAGCTGGAGCATCGACGCGATGGTGCCGCCGCTGAAGCCGCCGCTGGTCTCACCGGCGAAGAACTTCACGCGGCCGAGCTTCTGCTGGAAGCGCTCCGCGAAGGTCTCCGCCAGCATCAGCGTCCCGAGGTCCGACGGGATGGAGTCGAAGCCACAGCAGTGCACGATGCGCGCGCCGCTCTCCTTGGCCACCACGTGGTTCTCGTCGATGCTCGCGCGCACGAAGTTCACTTCGCCGGTGATGTCGCAGTAGTGGGTGCCGGCCTTGGCGCAGGCGCGCGCGAGGCGTCGACCATGGAGCGCGAAGGGGCCCACCGTGGTGCACACGACCTTCGTCTCCTCGGCGATCTTCTGCAGCGCCGCCGCGTCTTGCGCGTCGGCCACGATGAGCGGAACCTCGGCCGCCGCGGGGCCGAGCGCGCGGCGAATCTCCTCGAGCTTCTCTCGATTGCGGCCGGCCATGGCCCAGCGAAAGCCGCTCGGCGCATGCGCCGCCAGGTACTCCGCCACGAGTCGCCCGGTAAACCCCGTCGCTCCGAACAGCACCACGTCACTCTTCATGCCCGCACGGTACCACGGGTCGGGGCGCGTCGAACTCTAGCGCTACCGCGGGCAGGCTGGGTCGGTGCCGACCTCGACGTCGTCGATGGCCAGCGTCTCCCGTGGAAAGGCCTCGCAGCTACGGCTCGTGTCGTTTCGCGCCATCCTGAAGCGAAGCGCGACGCCGCGGTCCGCTTCGAAGGAAGGAAGACAAACGACGCTTCGCGTCCAACTGGGTGCACTCGATAGCGACGTATCGAGCCCGAACGCGGAATCCGGGTCGGCCACACCGACGCTAGGAGTTGCCCTACGATCGCCGTTGGTCTTGTACCAAAACGTCACTGCCGGGCCTCCCGCGCCGTTTGGTCGAGGAACGGTCACCATCTGTTGCATTGTGCCGAACGAGCACGCGCTATCGGCAGCGATGACGCCGTACCCGCCTCCGCTGTGGGCATCATTGCTGCGCCGCACACCGCTTCCCGGGGCGGGCTGGTACGTGCTGCCGGCGCCCCCGAGATCGATGGAAAACGACCACGACGTGTCGAGGGTGGGGGACTCGAAGTCTCCGTCGAACACGTTGGTGGCCGACGGGCACGCGCCGTTCGGGGCGAACGCGAGATCGTCGACCAGGAGCTCTCCGTCGGCTGGCTCGTCGGGGGCAAGAGGTGCGGGCGCGAGCGAGAACGGAAGGACCAGCCCCTTGGCCCACTGTGGAACGCAAAGGACCACCGGCGTGTATTCTTTCGCCGCGGCCGTCACCGCGCCGACGATGTGTCGACCATCCGAGCCAATGTCGACGACGAGGCGCGGGCCGAAGCCCCGGTACACGAAGGTCAGCGCCGCGCGGTCCATGCTCTTGCCGGGCCAGGAGACCGGTTCGTGTGCGGGATTGGCGATCCCCTGGGCCACGTGTCCCGCGGGCGTTGCGGCGCCGCGTGGTGAAGGGACGATGCTCACCGTCGTCCAGCCTGCCTTCCCGCCGAAGTCTCCGTTCGCGATACCCCCGATCGAAGGGCATTCCGGGGAGGCAACGACCGATACGTGGTCCAGGTCGGTGCCCGGTACTCCCAGGTAGGCGAGTGTCACGTCGTGTCCAAACGCTCGCTCCCCCAGACACACGCGATGGCGCCACGGCGCGGCTGATCCGCTGGCGCGCCCCAGCGTAAGGTTGTCGAGGCGCACCTCGGCGCCGAACCCGGTGCCCGTCGTCTCCAGCGCATATCGCGCGTCCGGGGTCGGCGGCATGGGGAACGTCTGGGTGACCCACATCGGGCCCGCGCCGTTGCTGCCGAAGCGCGCGACGCCAGGGTCGACGGCGCCTCCCACCCACGCCTCGATGGACGCTCCTCCTCCGGTCGACCAGGCGCGCGGAGTGTTCGCGAAGCCCGGATCCAGTGGTCCAAGCTCGCTCGTCCCGCACCGCGTTGCCATCAGGACGAGCGGTATCGCCGTCACGAGCCTGCCGACGGGAATCGGCCCCACACGTCGCATCCCCCAGTGATAAACCCTCCCCGTGCCGCGCGTACAGCTACCGCTCGGGGGCGAGCTCGATTTTCGACCGGACTGGCTCGCGCCGGCGGAGGCCGACGGGGTTCTCGCGAGCATCCTGGGCGAGGCGGAGCTCACCCAGGAGAGCATCGTACTCTTCGGGCGCGAGGTGCTGCAGCCGCGTCTGAGCCTGTGGATGGGCGACGAGCCCTATCGCTACAGCGGGAAGACGTTCGCGCCGGCACCGTGGACGCCCGCGGTGGGGTCGCTCCGGCGACGTCTCGAGGCCGAGACCGGGTACCGGTTCAACAGCGTGCTCCTGAACCTGTACCGCAGCGGCCAGGATTCCATGGGCTTTCACGCGGACGACGAGCCGGAGCTGGGACCGCGCCCGATCATCGCGTCGGTCTCGCTCGGCGCCGCACGTCGCTTCGTGCTGCGTCCCAAGGCGAAGGCCGCGGCGCCTTTGCGGCACGAGATGACGCTGGGACACGGGAGCCTGCTCGTCATGCTGGGCGACACGCAGCGCAACTGGGTGCACGGGATCCCCAAGACCACACGCGCGGCCGGACAGCGTCTCAATCTCACGTTCCGCCACGTGGCTGCCGCCGCGCGCTGAGGAGCGCCATGGCCTTGGCGGTCGGCTGACCGCCGGCACCGCGAATTTTGCGAGCTTCGCCCGGGAATGGCGCTTGCACTGCCTCCTGGCGTGGAGTCCTTGCGACCGCCGAATCTATCCCTCGCCCCGAGCGAGCGTTGCCATACGGCCACCCGCGAGGTCCCGGAGCTCGCACCACACCTGGCCATCCCGCCGCTCGCCGCGCTCTTCAGCGTGCGTCCGACGCTGGCGTCCATGGCCTTTGCTTGGGCTGCCGCCGGGTGTCTCCTCGCGTATGCGCCCACCTTGCGCGCGGCCGCCGAGCGACCGCCGGAGAAGCCGGCCATGCGCGCGCTCGGCGTTCTCGGCGCGGGGATCGGGCTCTCCGTGATCGCAGGCACCCTCGCGACCTCCGGCTGGTTGCTTCCCGGCGCCGCGGTGGGGGTCGGGGCGCCGTGCCTCTTCGTGTGCTTCGCGGCGCTTCGTCCGGCGAGCACGTGGCGCAAGGGGCTGGCGTCGCTCTTCGCGCTGGCCGCCACCGGCGTTCCGGTCCTCCTGGCCGGCGGGGCAGGGCTGCGGGCAGCGCTGGCCGTCTGCATCACCTGGACCCTCGGGTTGGTCGCGGCCTGGGCCGCCACGCGCTCCAACCGCGCGATCCGCCGCGGGGGCCGCGAGCCCACCGGGTTCTACGTGTGGCTCGCCACGGTCGCCGCCATGTTTTTCGGGGCGCTGCTGACGCCGGTGTTCCTCGGCGCGCTTCCGATGGTGACCGTTGCGGCTGCGCTCCTCGTGTCCGAGCCGCGCCCGCCCTCACGCACCACGTCCAGTTGGGGCCAGGTGATGGCGGCGGTCTGCCAGGCGGCGCTCATCCAGGTGCTGCTGCGCTGAAGGAAGTGGTCCTTTGAACCGGCGCGCCGCCGTGCGAACATGATGGCCATGGCGAAGCGTCCCAAGAAGAGTCGTCTCACGGCAGTGCCGCTGGTCTCTGCCATGGTCGTGTCGATGGGCTGCGCCGCCGATCCGCCGCCCCCGCCG
>JABFRG010000479.1 GCA_013141295.1 Polyangiaceae bacterium | reverse complement strand
CAGCACGGAGCCGGCAGCGCCGTACAGCGCTGCGCCCGCGACCATGCTGACCAGCGCCAGCATGACCGCGCGCCGACCGCGGTGATCGGGCTCGATGACGATGGGCAAAAGCTCCGCCTCGCGATACGGGCCCTGACCGCTGCTGGTGCTGCTTTCGCCTTCAGGACGCAACCGTCCAAGGTACAGCGGGCACCGCGCACGTGCCACTGGTCAACGTTCGCGCGCGGGTGCGCGGGTGGGTGAACGTCCTCCACCGCGACAGGTCGGCTCAGGGAGAGGCGGCGAGACGAGCGGCGATGGTGCGAATGCGGCGCGAGGCGCCGGGCGCGCGTGAGAGGCGGACGAGCTCCGCGCGATCTTGCGCCCGCAGCACCGGCTTCGGGTGCGAAGGATGACGGCACGAGGCCAGGAGCACCAGCTGCTCGGTCGGCGTTGGCTTGACGCCGGCGTGGCCGAAGAGGCGCCCGTAGTCGAGGGACCCGGCCTTGGGGCGCCACATGGCCTTGGGCGAGAACACCGGACCCGTGGTGAACGCCTTGTAGATGGGCGAGCCGGCCATGACCCGCTGCTGCATCGGCGACACGAGCACCGGCGGCGTCACCGCCCCCGCCGGGAACATGATGTTGGCGAAGTCCGGACAGTTCTCCAGGGTCCGCGGATCGTTGGGATTGATGCCGTCGCACTGGGGCGTGTCTTCGAGCGGGTCGCGCAGGCCGCCGGAGAACTCGGTGGTGTGGTTGAGGCCGAAGTAGTGGCCCGCCTCGTGGGCGAGCACGAAGCCCTCCATCTCGGCGTCGGCTTCTTCGATCATGGCGATGGCGATGCCGGCCTCGTCGCTGCCGGGGGCGTTGGCCGCGCCGGGGATGCCGCTGGCGATGCCCCACCACTCGGAGTCGGGCGCGGCGTTGCCGAAGAACACGTGGAGCGCTTGGCCCGGCCCCGCCACCTTGCTCTCCTTGAACACGTCCGCCAGCTCGGCGTCCGACACTTCCGTGTACTTTGCAGGAATGTCGTGGAACTGCACGGTACCGTTGTGCAGGCCGTACAGGTCCTCGGTGGCGGAGAAGAACGCTTCGATGCGACCCCGCATCTCGGAGTTGCTCCATGCGCCGCCGGCGGCGATGGTCTGCGCCGACGGGCCGATGACCATGCCCCGGGGGATGTACACGTGGAGGTCGAGGTTCCCGCCGTGGAACGCGCCGTCGGGCGTCGACTGGATCTGCACCAGCCCGTGGACCGGCTGGCTGCCTCCGAAGACCACGGTCCACGTACCCGGCGTCACCGTCGGCATGGCGTCCGGGTGGTTGCTCTGCGGCACCTGGGCCGCGGCGAAGAAGCCGAAGAAGGTCTCGCTGGTGGCGTGCACGCCCTTGAACGGGGTGGCGTCCCGGTGCACGAGCTCGCCGCTCGGGGCGCGCACGTCCTTCACCGACAGCGCCTCGTCGCCGCTCTTGCTCTCGGCGGTGATGTGAAAGCCCAGCGTGCCCGCGGGAATCTCGAAGGTCACGGGCGTTCCCGGCATCACGGTGCCCAGGTCCACCACCGAAAGCGGCTGCTCGGGCCCGCCATCGAAGGGCGTCGGTCCCCCAGCGTCGCCCTCGGGCGGCGTGGCGTCGGGCCGCACCGGCGGCTTCACCGACTGATCGGTGAGCGTCGCGTCCACCAGCCCTGCGTCGGCCCCGGAGCTCGACCCGGGTGCGATGGCGCCCCCGCAGGCGGCCAGCGGCGAGGCGAGCATCGCGACCGGGAGCAAGACGGGCAAGAGCAAGGGAAGATGGCTGGCGGAAATGCGCTTCATGGGAAGGCCTCGGCGACGGGGAAGTGCTCGCACGCGCGACGTACGCGGCGGAAAGGGGCAGGAAAGCAGGATCCGTTCCGCTCTAGGTTGCAGGAAAACCCGCGCGGGATCATAGGTTCTTGGGCCCAGAAGCCGATTTCGTCACGAATTGACCGTGGCAATTTGTGCACGGTATTGGGGGGAGAGGGGGAAACCGCTTGAGCCGACACCCTCGGGCGTGAAAGAACACGGGGGTGATACCTCGTACGCTCGAAGCAGAGTTGATGGACACCGAGGAAGATGCCTCGGACTACGACACGATGGATCACAGCGCCGTCAACGCGCAATTCTGCGAGGATCTCGCGAAGGTCCTGAACATGGGCGACGCGCCCCGGCTCCTCGACGTGGGCACCGGCACCGCGCAGATTCCCATCGAGCTGTGCAAGCGCTTCCCGCAGTGCACGGTGGTGGCCCTCGATCTCGCAGCGTCGATGCTGGCCAAGGCCCGGCAGAACGTCCGCGCCGCCGACCTCTCGGATCGCATCGAGCTCCGGCTGGCCGACGCCAAGGACCCGAAGTTCACCGAGACCTTCGACGCCGTGGTCTCCAACAGCATCGTCCACCACATCGCCGAGCCCAAGTCGGTGCTCGCCGCCATCTGCGAGCGCGTGTCGCCGGGCGGCGTCATCTTCGTGCGCGATCTGGCGCGGCCCGCCGACGTGAAGACCCTCGAGGGCATCGTCGATCGCTACGCGCCGGAGACCGGCACCGACGATCAGACGCGCGCGCGGTCGACCCATCAGCGGAAGCTCTTCCGCGACTCGCTGCACGCCGCGCTGACGCTGGAAGAGGTTCGCGCCCTGGTGACCGAGCTGGGCGTCGATCCCGAAGCGGTGACGCTCACCAGCGATCGCCACTGGACTCTGGCGGTTCGACGGCTGTGATCTCGGCGTTCCCGTGGACGAGCCTGGACCCCCTCACGAAGGGGGAAATCGAAGCTTCCAAGGCCGTACGCGAGACGCTCGAAGGGCTCGACCTGGATCTCCTCCGGCGAACGCTCGAAGACATGGCGCAGCAGCCGCTGGAGATTCGCCCGCGCAAGACGCGCTTTCAGCGGGCTCCGCGGGGGGCCAGCGCCGACGTGGGGGTGCTCCTGGTGGATGCCGGCGACGGCCTCGACCGCGCCTGCCTGCTCGAATGCGAAGCGCCACTCGCGGTGGCGCTGGTGGCCGGAGCCCTCCGTCAGCCGGCGCCCACGGTGGTGGATCCGGCCAAGGTGCCCACCGCGCGCATCGCCGGCGCCCTGGGGGCCGTGGTGCTCGCTGCCGCGCGCAAAGCCCGCGGTGAAGCGGTGCGGGTGCTGGCGGCGGGCCCGTCGCATGCACTCTACAATGATTTGCTCCGGTCTCGGGGCGAGCTCGCCACCACCCAGGTGACGGTGCTGCTCGGGCACCAGGCCTACGCCGCCGCGTTCTCCACTGGGGTTTCGGGGCCGGCGTCGAAGAGCCGGGAGACGAGCTGGGCCCTCGAGGACCTGGGCATCCTGCCGCTCCGGCTCCAGGTCACTGCGGCCTTCACCACCCTCGCGCAGAGCGATCTTGCGACCCTCGAGGTGGGCGACGTGCTCTTGCCCGAGGGGCTCGGCTACGATCCCCAGCGGGGCGTCTTCACCGGCGCCTTGTGGCTGGGCGCCGAGCGCGGCGAGCACGGGCTCGGGGTCGACGTCGACGACCAGGGCCGGTGGATCTACCGCGGTCAGGAAATGCGCAGCTGGACCGCGGAAGCTGAAGCGGGAGCCGAGCCGAACATCGAAGAGCAAGCTGAAGCGGGCGATGGGGAGAAATCCATGAAGGAAGTGGCAGAAGACGTACCGGTGGTGGCGCGCGTGGAGATCGGCAGCGTCGAGATGAGCGCGGCCGCCTGGGCAGGCCTTCGGCCGGGGGACGCCATCACCACCGGACGGCGCGTGGGATCTGCGGTTTCGCTGCGGGTTTCCGGGGTCGAGGTGGCCCGCGGGGAGCTCGTGCAGATCGACGGTGAGATCGGCGTGCGCATCCTGGAGAAGCTGCAGAGCGGTAGCTAGTACCGGCGAAGCGCGGCGAATTTGGGGCGCCCGGGGAAGCGTGGTAAAAACTCGGGCTTCCAAGGAGCACGTCGTGCGCGCAATCCATTTTGTACTTGTAACTTGCACCCTTCTCGCTTGCTCGAAGACCGAGAACAAGCCCGAGCCCGCGCCGGCCGCCTCCACCGCCGCAACCAGCGCAACCACGACCGCGGCAGTCGCCAGCAGCGCCGCGGCATCGGCATCGGCATCGACCGCCGGAACCGCGCCCGCCAACGTGGCTGCACCGGGCGCCGCCACCGCCTACGAGGGCGACTACAAGTCCGCCGCGAGCAGCCTCTACGTGCCGGAGGACAAGATCTACAAGGGCTTCCGCTTTCGCGGTGACGAGGCGGAGGCGGGAATCGGCCCCGGCACCATGAAGCTTAAGGTGGACCCCAGCGGCCGCGTGGAGGGGACCGGCGACGGCTCCCTCGGCGCCTTCCTCGTCAGCGGCTTCTTCAAGGACGGCATGCTCACCGGCACCATCTTCCGCAAGGAGAAGGACGGCGGG
>JABFRG010001138.1 GCA_013141295.1 Polyangiaceae bacterium | reverse complement strand
AGTGGGCGCCGAACCGCAGTCGAGATGCACCCACCCGAGCCGGTCCTTGAAGCGCCCCTCCGCGGCGGCGGCGGCCTCGGCCACCTTGGCATCGGGTTCGCGCTTCTTGCGTTCGAGCAGATCCGCCGCCAGCGCCGCGTCGTCGGTCTTGGTCACCGCCTGGAGCGCGGCCAGCAACGCCGAGGTGTTGGGCAGCGAGGCGTCCGCCGACGCGAACTCGCGGGCCGCGGTCGCTTCGTCGCCACGTTTGTGCGCCGCCACCCCGCGCTGGTACGCCGCCTTGGCATCGCTGCGCGCGTCGGCACCGGCGGAGGCCGCGAGCAATCCGATGGCCGCCAGAGACGCGAGGGAAAACCACCGTCCGAAGGCGCGCTCAGACATCGGTGCACACCGCGCCGGTGGCGCACGTTCGCGTGCAGGCGGCCCCGCCGCAGTGGAGCTTGCAGGTGGAGCCTGCTTCGCACGCGAAGGTGCAGGCCGCTCCCTCGCAGACGAAGCTGCAGCTGGCGCCGGCGCGACAGGTGAAGGTGCAGGCTGCACCCTTGCACGTGGGCGCGCAGGTGGATCCCTTCTCGCACGTAACGCTGGCGCCGGCGCCGCAGGCCGTGGTGCACACGCCGGTGCAGCTGCAGGCGCCCCCGGCCGACACCGACGAGCCGCATCCGTTGGACGCATCGTCCGCACCACCGTCATCGGGCTCGCCGCCGACGTCCCAGTCGTGAAAGCACGCCACCAGCGATGCGAGAAGGAACAGGGGAACGACTGCGATGCGCACGTTAAGCCTCGGGTTGCATCATACACGGCCCGTGCCGCCCGGGTCGGCACCGCAAGTGCGCATTTTCCGGGCTGGCCTGCGACGTCGACGACGCGCGGCCCCGCTTCTGCCGAGGCTTCGGACCGCACGCGTGCGTCGCCCACGACGCATGGAGACGTACCGATGCGCGCGGTCGCACCGGAGGCGACAAGGTACGCGCATGCCGGGAAGAACCGGGGTGGGCTGTTTTTTTCCAGGTTGCCTGCAGAGGTTCCGCGCGGGATGCTGGGGCATGCGGCGTTGGCTCCTGGTGTGCGCGATGGCCGCTTGCGGCTCCGAGAGCACGCCCACCGCGGGTGATGCCGGCGTCCCCAAGGTAGAGGTCACGACCCCGGAAGACGCCGGGACGCCGCTGGTGGCCGACGACGCGGGGCTGCCTGGGCCCCGCTACAACGAGGTGCAGCAGAAGTCGGTCCACAACGCGTACGACCACTACGAGCCGTTCTTCGACCAGATCGTGTTCCACCGGGCGCACAGCGTCGAGATCGACATCAACAACACCAAGCGCCTGCGCCCGGACCTCACCGGCGACTGGTACGTGTACCACATCGATGCACCGGGTCTGAACAACACCAGCTGCGACAAGCTCACCGACTGTCTCGGCGTGCTGCGCGCCTACGGCGACGCCTTTCCGGACCACGAGGTGGTCACGGTGCTCGTCGACCTGAAGTCCGCCTTCGACGCGACCCACGGCATCGACGCGCTGGATGCGGCGTTCGTGCGCGCGCTGGGCAGCGCGGTCTTCACGCCGGCAGATCTCGCCGCCGCCTGCCCCGGCGCCAAGACGCTGCGCGAGGCGGTCACCGGCTCCTGCGCGTTCCCGCGGCTCTCATCCATGCGCGGTAAGTTCGTGTTCGTGCTCACCGGAGGCAACGCGTGCACGCCGGGCGGGCAGCTCGACACCTACGGCCGCGGGATGTTCACGCGAAAGGGCTTCGTCGCCCCCGGCATCGACGACGCTTGCCCCTTCCCCGCCTACGCGGACGTCGGCCACTCCATCTTCTTCAACATGGACAAGGACCACCTGGAATACTCCCGGGCGGTGCGCAACGCCGGACTGGTGGGCCGGGTGTACTACGGCGGTCTCACCGGCGGTCTCGATCAACCGACCTTCGCCGCCGCCCTCGCGGCCGGGACCCATCTGCTGGCCACCGACAACGTGAACTACCAGCAAGATCCCTGGACCATCACCCACGGCCCGAGGGGATATCCGTTCAAGTGCGTCGATCCCAAGTGCGACGCCCCCGCCCAGGAGATGGGCCGCGTGGTGGGCGTCGACGTGCGCTCCGGCGACATCGACGGCACCACCGACTCGTTCGCCTTCCTCGTGGACGAGGTTACCGACGCAAAGGCCACGTGGACCGCCAGCGTGTCGGTCCCCAGCTCCCACGTCGAGCCCTTCGCCAAGGGCTGCCTCATGGCCCGCGCCAGCAAGGCCCCGGACAGTCCGTACTTCGCGGTGTGCCGCCCCGCCGACAACCGGCCGATGCGTGTACAATACAGATCCACCGCAGGCGGCGATACCACCATCGTGGAGGGCTCGGCTCCCCCGGGCCTCACCAGCGAGGCGCTCTTCGCGGCCCGGCTCACGGTCGACGGGAACACCGTGACCGGCGAGGTCTCCGCCGACGGCAAGACCTTCGTGAAGCTGGCCGAGCGCACCTTCGCGCTTCGGTTGCCGCTCCAGGGCATCGCGGCCAGTGGGCACGATAGCCCGGTGGCGGTGCGCCTCCTCTTCGGCAACGTGACGCGCACCGGCGGGACGCCGGCCTACCTTTCGAAGACCAGCGCCGCCCAGACCGGCTGCGTCGGTACCTGCCCCACCCAAACCTGGTTCGACGGAGTTCTCCCTTGAGAGTTGCTTGGCTTCTGATCTTCTTGCCGGCGGGCCTCATGGCCGGCGCGGTCGCGTGTGGTGACGATCCCGGCGTTCTCCCGGCCGACAGCAGCATCAACACCGCCGATCGCTGGAGCGGCGACCGCGAGGCTCCCCCGGACGACGTGAAGGACGGCGGCATCGCCGACCGCGTGATCGCCGATCGGCAAGCTCCGCCCGATCCCTGCGACGGCTCCGTCAGCCGGGTGAACCTGCGCCTCATGGCCGGCAACATCTCCAGCGGCAACAACCAGAACTACGACGACGGCGCCGGCGGCCGCATCTTCCAGGCGCTGCAGCCCGACGTGGTGATGCTGCAGGAGTTCAACTACCTCTCGCGCAGCCCGGCCGACACCCGCACCTTCGTGGACACCTACTTCGGCGCGAGCTTCGCCTACTTCCGCGGCGACCCCAGCAACCAGATCCCCAATGGCGTCATCAGTCGCTACCCGATCCTCGGCTCCGGCAACTGGATCGACCCGGAGGTCAACAACCGCACCTTTGCTTGGGCACGCATCGACGTACCGGGGCCGGTCGACCTCTGGGCGGTGAGCGTTCACCTGCTCACCACCAACGCCACCGCGCGCAATGCCGAGGGCGCCGCGCTGGTGGGGTTCATCAAGGCCAACGTGCCACCCGGGAGCTACATCACCGTGGGCGGCGACTTCAACACCGACAACCGTACCGAGCCGCTCATCCCGACGCTCGACGAGGTCTTCTACACCAAGGGTCCCTACCCCGCCGACCAGAACGGCAACGAGCTCACCAGCGGGCCGCGATCGCGCCCCTACGACTGGCTCCTCGTCGACCCGCAGCTCAAGGGCCGCGAGACCCCTGTGAAGGTGAAGACGAACACCTTCAACACCGGCCTGGTGTTCGATACCCGCACGTACACGCCACTCTCCGATCTCATGCCGCCCCTGCTGGGTACGGAGAGCGTGGCTGCCAACATGCAGCATATGCCGGTGATTCGCGACTTCTCGGTGGTCTGCCAGTAGGTAGTAGACGACCGACTCAGCGCGCGCGCATGGACTCCAGGCGATCGTAGTGGCGGTAGCCCAGGCGATCGATGGCGGTCTTGGGCGCGAGGCCGATGTCGACCAGCGTCTTCATCGAATAGGTGCCGGCGAGCACCGGCGGGCCGTACTCCTTGCGCGCGGCGTCGGTGAGGAACTCGCGAAGCGGATAGAGCACCTCGTCACAAGACATGTGGACGAAGTGCGCGCTCGACAGCCGCGACCAGCCGGGCACGCCGGGCGCGGTGATGACGTGCGGCGTCGCCAGGAGCTCGCCACCGGTGAGGATCTCCAGCTCCTGGCCCACCTGCACGGTGATGCACCCTTCCGGCGCGAGACCGCGCACCATGGTGCCGGCCGGTGCATCGGCGTCGGCGCGGGTGCGAAGGAAGAGACCGCTCTTGTCGTCGGGCTTCGGCGCCGGCTTGCCGGCAGGATCGTAGAAGCGACCGCCGGGGAGCAGCGTGAGCATGTTGAAGTCGGTGTGCTCCTCGCCCCAGACGATGGGTGTGTTCACCTGGTCTTCGCGGAGCGGCAGGTAGTTGAGCACCCGCGTGACGTGGGCGCCCTTGGCGCCGCGTCGCGTGAAGGCATCGGCGGGCAGGCCAAGCGAGCGGGCACAGCCCTCGAGGAGCGTCTGTCCGGCTTCGTGCAGCGCGCGCCCGAGCCCCAGGAAACCGTCGCGGAAACCCGCCGGCTCCGGCGTGGGCCACACGTTCGGGGGATAGAGCTCCGGGTACTGCAGCGCCAGCTCCGGGTCCGCGTCGTAGGGCGCGGCGAAGTAGCACTCCTTGAAGTCCGGCTGGCCGCCGCTGGCGACGGCGATCTCGGTGTTGGGCGGGGTCCAGCCGCGCTGGTACCAGAGGTCCGCGCGACCGAAAGGCGCCTTCTCGTCCGCCGGGCGCGCGACGAACGCGCGAAAGGCATCGTAGAAGCGACCGAGCGCCGCAGGGTCCACGGCGTGCCCCTTCACGTACACGAGACCGAACTGGCGGAAGGCGCGACGCAGGGCTTCTTCGGCGGGCTTGCGGCGGTCCGCGTCGGCGGAAGCGATATCGGCCAAGTCTACGGTGGGAATCGGAAGTTCGACCATCGGGGCCTCTTCCTACTCCGGCCGCAGCCGGCGACAAAGCGCGGAGTTTGCGCTCAGATCTCGAAGTCGATGGGCTGGTCTGCGCTCTTGGTCTTGATGGCGTCGATGGCAAGCTCCGCGGGTTTGAGCGCCACGCGCGAGCCGGCCGGCACGCTCTTGGTGACGAACACCGAGCCGCCGATGATGCTACCGGCGCCCACCACCGTCTGCCCCCCGAGCACCGTGGCGTTGGCGTAGATGGTGACGCGGTCTTCCACCGTGGGATGACGCTTCGTGCCGCGGATCACCTTGCCGTTGGCGTCCTTGGGGAACGAGAGCGCGCCCAAGGTGACGCCCTGATAGAGCTTCACGTCGTCGCCGATGACGGAGGTGGCGCCGATGACGGCGCCGGTGGCGTGATCGAGGAAGAAGCGCTTGCCGATGCGGGCCGACGGATGAATGTCGGCGCCGGTCTGCGCATGCGCCCACTCGGTCATGATGCGCGGCATCATCGGGACGCCGAGCATGTCGAGCTCGTGCGCCACGCGATACACGCTCACCGCCAGGAGGCCGGGGTACGCGAGGACGATCTCGTCGAGGTTGAGGGACGCGGGATCGCCGTCGTAGGCCGCCTGCACGTCGAGGATGAGGCGCGCGCGCAGCTCCGGCAGCCCGGTGAGAAAGATGTCCGTGAGCTCCGTCGCGTGACTGCGGCAACGGGGCACGTCGGCGTCGCCCTGCTCCTCGTCTCCGTAGCAAAGGCATCGCTCCACCTGCGCCGCGAGCTTCTCGCGCGCCTGCGAGAGCGCGACGCCCACGTGGTAGGCCACGTTGGCGTCGTCCAGGTCTTCGCGCCCGTAGTAGCCGGGATAGAGCAGTCCCAGAAGCAGCCGCAAGATCTCGATGCTCGCTTCGCGCGAGGGCAAGAAATGGCGATTGATGCGCTGCGCCCGCGGATCCGATCGATAGCTCGCGCAGAGCGCGTCGACGAGCTTGGCGAGGGCCGGTCCGTGGTCTCCGTTGGCCATGATGCGGACTTATCAGATGCGGGTGAGAGCGGCTACGCTTCGGCCTTGGCCGCTATCACTTCGTCGAACATGCCATCGAAGAGCGCGCTCGTGAGGTAACGCTCGCCGGCGTCCGGCAGCACCACCACGATGGTCTTGCCCGCGAGCTCCGGAAGGGCTGCCAGCCGAAGCGCGGCCACGGTGGCGGCGCCGCAGGAGATGCCGCAGAGAATGCCCTCTTCGCGGGCCAAGCGACGGGCCATGGCGATGGCTTCGTCGTTGGAGACCTGCTCCACCCGGTCGACCAGCGACAGATCGAGGTTCTTCGGAACGAAGCCCGCGCCGATACCCTGGATCTTGTGCGGCGCGGGGGCCACCGGCTCGCCGTTGCGGGTCTGGGTGATGACCGGCGAGTGGCTCGGCTCCACCGCCACGCTGAGGATGTTCTTGCCCTTGGTGTTCTTGATGTAGCGGCTGACGCCGGTGATGGTGCCGCCGGTGCCGACGCCGGCCACCAGCACGTCGATGGCGCCGTCGGTGTCTTCCCAGATCTCGGGGCCGGTGGTCTCCTCGTGAATCTTGGGGTTCGCCGGGTTGTCGAACTGCCGCATGAGGACGTACTTGTCGTCCTTGGACGCGAGCTCCTCGGCCCGGGCGATGGCGCCCTTCATGCCCTGCGCGCCGGGCGTGAGCACCAGCTTCGCGCCGAGCGCCACCAGCACCTTGCGGCGCTCGAGGCTCATCGTCTCGGGCATCGTGAGCACACACTCGTAGCCGCGCGACGCCGCAGCGAACGCCAGGGCGATGCCGGTGTTGCCGCTGGTGGCCTCCACGATGGCCTTGCCGGGCTTCAGCTTGCCGCTCTTCTCCGCGTCCCACACCATGGCCGCGCCGATGCGACACTTCACCGAGTACGCCGGATTGCGGCCTTCGATCTTGGCGATGACCGTGGCGCCGAGCCCCTTGCCGAGGCGGTTCAGCTTCACGAGCGGGGTGTGACCAATGGAGAGGGAATTGTCTTCGTAAACGCGGCTCATGTGGGCACGGTAGCACGCCCCCGGCAATTCCCTCAATGGCGCTCGACAATACGCGTGGCACGCCGCCTTTCCTCGACGAACATTCATGACTTAATGAGTCCACTATTACGCCGTGCGGGGCATTGCGGGACACGCGTCGCCGCGCTGCGTCGTGGGGCCCTCGCAGCGACGAACCGAGCGCCGTGCGCCGAACGGGCCTTGGAATTGCAATCGAGATCGCTCTATAAGGGCGCCATGACGAAGGCAGCCCTTTCCTTGGCGTTCCTGGTTTCCATCCTCTTCGCGTGCAGCACGAAGTTGGGCGACTCCTGCGACGACGAGGGCTCGACGGACGCTTGTGTGGACGGCGCCATTTGCACCAAGACCGTCGACAATCGCCTCACCTGCCAGAAGGTTTGCAAGGAGCAGACGGACTGCCCCACCAACGCCTCCTGCGTGGGCGTGTCGAAGGGCAGCTCGAAGGCCTGCCGCCCCAACTGAGCGTTTCGGCAACGGCAGGGCGGTAGCGTAGCGGCAGCGTTGCCGACTGCACGCGCGCGCGTCGCCCATTGGTGAACCGCGCCCGCGGTACTACATTGCGGAGCATGAAGCTCCTCACCCCCGACAATGCCATTTCTGGCCGCGACGAAGCGTTGGCCGTTCCGCCCAAGCATTTCGTCAACGGCGCTCCCATGACCGCGCCCTTCCCTGCGGGCAGCGAGATCGCCACCTTCGCGCTCGGGTGTTTCTGGGGCGCCGAGCGCAAGTTCTGGAAGACACCGGGCGTGCTCTCGACCCAGGTGGGCTACATCGCCGGCGTCACCAAGAACCCCAGCTACAAGGAAGTGTGCAGCGGCCGCACCGGGCACACCGAAGCGGTCCAGGTGGTGTTCGATCCGAAGCAGGTAAGCTACACGGATCTCCTCAAGGTGTTCTGGGAGAACCACGACCCCACCCAGGGCATGCGCCAGGGCAACGACGTGGGCACGCAGTACCGCTCCGGCATCTACACCCATGGCCCCTCGCAGGCCGCGGCCGCGCAGGCCTCGCGCGAGGGATACCAGGGGCGCCTGCGGGAAGCCGGATACGGCACCATCACCACCGAGATCATGGAGGCGCCGCCGTTCTTCTACGCCGAGGAGTACCACCAGCAGTACCTGGCGAAGAATCCCGACGGCTACTGCGGGCTCGGCGGCACCGGCGTCGCCTGCCCCGTCGGCGTCGGCGCTTGACGTAGCTACATCGCGCTCGAAGACGAAAGAAAGCCCCGACCGCGCTAGCGATCGGGGCTTCTTGGTTCAGGGCCGAAGCCCTGCTTGCGCGCTACTTCTTCGGTGCGGGAGCGCTACCCTTCGGCGCGGGCGCCTTGGGAGCCGGAGCGGCGCCCTTCGGTGCGGGAGCCGGAGCGGTGCCCTTCGGTGCCGGACCCTTGGGAGCCGGTGCGGCGCCCTTCGGTGCCGGGCCCTTCGGTGCCGGGCCCTTGGGTGCCGGCGGCGTCGTGGTGTCGTTACCGGGCGCGGCGTCCAGGATGTGGAACTCCACGCGACGGTTGTTCTGGCGACCGAGGTCGGTGTCGTTCGAGTCGATGGGCTTCTCTTGACCGAAGCCCTCCGCCTTGAACATGTTCTTGTCGAGGCCCTTGCCCACGAGCCACTTCACCACCGAGGCGGCGCGGTCCTGGCTGAGCTTCTTGTTGTTCGCGGCGACACCCTTGTTGTCGGTGTGGCCTTCGACGCGGATGCCCTTGATCTCCGGGTGCTTCTTGAGCACGTCGAAGACGGCGTTGAGAACGTCTTCGCTGTCCTTGCCGGGCTGGATCTGCGCGCTCGAGGTCTTGAACTTCACCTGGTCCAGGATCTTGATGACGCCGTGATCCACGAAGGCCTTGGGGCAGCCGTTCTTCTTCGGATCGGGATCGGCCTTGCCGGGCTCGTCCGGGCAGGCGTCCTTGTCGTTGTCGATGCCGTCCTTGTCACGGTCCGCATCGGGGCAACCGTTGGTCTT
This sequence comes from Polyangiaceae bacterium, assembly GCA_013141295.1. Taxonomy (GTDB): domain Bacteria; phylum Myxococcota_A; class Polyangia; order Polyangiales; family Polyangiaceae; genus JABFRG01. The sequence continues at coordinate 12,882 of JABFRG010001138.1, read as the reverse complement.
GGGATCGCTGGTCTTGATGCCGGGCTTGTCGATGCAGGCATCTTCCTTGTCGAGGATGCCGTCGCCGTCGGTGTCGGCCGGGCAGCCGTTGAGCTTCGGATCCGCAGACTTCACGCCGGCGACGTCGATGCAGGCATCGTCCTTGTCGTAGACGCCGTCGCCGTCCTTGTCGGCCGGGCAGCCGTTGGTCTTCGGGTCGTCGGTGTGCTCGCCCGGGATGTCGATGCAGGCGTCGTCCTTGTCGTAAACGCCGTCGCCGTCGCGGTCCGGAGGGCAACCGTTGGTCTTGGGGTCGGCGGTGCGCGTACCTTGCACCGTCGGGCAGGCGTCCTCGCTGTCGATGATGCCGTCCTGATCCTGATCCTTGGGAGCCTCCACCGGCTTCTCGGTGCTGGGCGCCCACTCGATGTTGAGCAGCGTGCGGAACTCCGGCGAGCCGTAGCCGCGGGTGAGTCCGGTGCCGACGCCGGCGCCGAAGCGAATGTCGCCGGGCACCGTGTAGTGGAGACCGAAGAGGCCCTCCATCGGCGTGGTGAGCTTCTGGAATGCGCCGTCGGTGACGGTGGTGGTGCCGAAGATTTCGGGACCGATCATCAGGCGCTTGTCGGCCAGGTGGAGACCCGCGGAAACGGCGAACCCGAGCTCACTGCCCAGCTTGCCACCGCCGGGCCCCGTGTCTTCGAGGCCGCGGTAGGCGAAGCTGAGGCGCGCCGCGTACGCGAACACACCCACGTCGCCGGCGACGGACGCGCGGGGTGCGATGCGGAACTCCTCGTCGCCCGTGTAGTTCGCGCGGCGGCCGGTGGGAATCCACGCCTGGGCGCCGAGCGCCAGGACGAAGGGCGCGCCGTACTCACCGAGCAGACGGAAGTCGAAGCCCAGACGAAGATCGCCGATGGCTTGCTCGCTGCGCGGCCCCGGATAGCGCAGACCGTTGAGGCCGTTGTTGGGGACCGCCACGCCGGCCGAGTTGAGCGGCGAAGAGACGTCGCCCTGGTCTTGGTAGATGACCACCGGCAGGCTCGCCGCGAGGCGCAGGCGCTCGAAGAGCACCACCGAGAAGCCCGGGTTCAGGGTCATCTGGTTGCGGACGATGGAGTGCCGGAGCGAGCCGTCGCAGGGATACGGATTCCCGCACGCCGCGCCCGAGCCCTCGGCCTGGTTGTAGATGGCGAGCGGGCGGTACTGGAAGTCGCCCACGATGCCGATGGTGGGGCGAACCTTCCCGCGGAAGTCCAGTGACTCGAGGGAGAACCATTCGCTCCCGCGCTCCGATGGCTCGAACTTGTTGACCGCGAAGCCTGCCGCCGTTTGAGCGTGCGCGTTGCCGAGCAGCCCGCCGACGGACGTGCCGAGGAAGGCGAGCGTGGCGAAGAGGTAATTGCCTTTCATGGTCTTTCTTCAAGTGAGAGGGCGAACCGCCCGAGGTTTCACGAAGCGATCGCGGGTGCGTTCACCGAGCGAACGTGCCAAGCGACGTGATGGGCATCCATGCTCACCACGGGAGACGGCCGAAGCCGCTCAGCGCCCCTTCTAAGGCCTATGTTGTTCTATCCGATTCGCCCCTCGAGCCGCAACAACCTTGCGGCGCAGTCGCGCCGCCTTTCGCGCGTAATTTCTCCCTTTGCTGTCGCGGCGTTGCGACACATCACGAGGGCTCCGGAGCACGCGTAGGCGGCTTCGCGGCGGAGCTCCTCCGGAAGTGGCAAAACATGCGCGCCGCGGAACGCGCGCGAGGCGGCATGACGCGGCGCCACGACACGCGGCTTGCAGTCTGCGGCGTTCTGGTTTTTTGTAGGCCCCGATGCCCGCCGCCTCCGCACAGCGACCGAAAGCCGCCACCAAGAAGAAGTCCGCCACCAAGACCGCGACCCGAACGCCCGAGCCGCCCAACCCGTGGTTCCTGGTGGAGCGGTCCGCCATCCAGGGGCGCGGCGCCTTCGCCCGCCAACGCATTCCCAAGGGCACCCGGATCATCGAGTACCTCGGTGAGCGCATCACCCACGCGGAAGCGTCGCGACGCTACGACGACGCGTCGATGCGACGCCACCACACGTTCCTCTTCACCGTGTCGTCGCGCACCTGCATCGACGCCGCGCGGACCGGCAACGACGCGCGCTTCATCAACCACTCGTGCGCGCCCAACTGCGAGGCGGTGCAGGTGGGGACGCGCATCTTCATCCACGCGCGGCGCGCCATCCGCGCAGGCGAAGAGCTGAGCTACGACTACGCCTACGAGGTCGAGGACGCCGACGTGGACCTCTACGTTTGCCGATGCGGCGCGCCCCGCTGCCGGGGAACGATCCTGTCGCCGAGCTCGGTGCCGAAGACCAAGAGCGCCCGCGCCAAGAACTGACCTGCGCCATCGCTACCAACCGGTAGCCCGCTCGCGGATCCAGTCGATGGCCAGCCGCACCCGCTTCGGCATCATGCGCCGCGACGGGAAGACCGCGAAGAGATCCCGGGGTGCAGGCGCGCCGAGGTCGCTGGTGATCTCCACCAGGCCGGCGCCCCGCGCGAGCTCCTGCGGGGCGCACACGAGCCCCAGCCCCTCGGCCGCCGCCCGCACGGCGACCCGCGGATCGTTCACGCGAAAGGCTTCCCGGAGCAGCACCCGTTCGCCGGAGGCAAGGCGCCACGGCGCGCCGTTCACCGACACCGCGGGTTGCTCGCGAAAGAGCGCCGCGGCGAGGTGGGTCTTGCCGCGCAGGTGCTTCTGCACGAAGCGCGGCGAGGCGGCCACCACGTAAGGCATCGACCACACCCGCCGCGCAGCCAGGCTCTCGTCGGAAACGGGACCTGCGCGAAAGCCGAGGTCGAAGCCCTCTTCCACCAGATCGATGATCTGGTTCGAGAGATGGAGCTCCACCGACACCCGTGGGTAGCGCGCGGCGAAGGCCACCAGGGCATCGCCGATGGGGCCCGCGCCGGACATCATGGGCGCAGTGACCCGCAGCCGCCCGGCCGGGCGAACGTTGCGATCGGCGGCTTCCCGGAGCACGTCGGAGAGCTCGTCGGCAAGGGGTCCAGCACGCTCCACCAGCCGCGCGCCCTCGGCGGTGGGCACCACCCTTCGCGACGAGCGCTCCAGGAGCTGCACGCCGAGATGCTCTTCGAGCCTTCGCACCGCGCGACTCACCGTGCTGGGCGGGGTCTTCTTCCTCTGCGCGGCCCGGGAGAAGCTCCGCGCCCGGGCCACCTCGAGGAACAGCGAGACGTCGTCGATCATGCCATCCATGGCATGATCGGTACCAAACTTCGCCATGGTCCCTCAATGGGCACGATCGTACATCGTGCGCATGACCAAGATGAATCAAGCTCGGGTGGTGGTGGTGGGTGGAAGCTCGGGAATCGGCCTGGGCGTCGCGCAAGCGGCGCTGGCCGCGGGCGCAGCGGAGGTCGTCGTCGCCGGGCGCTCGACCGAGCGACTCGCGGCGGCGGAGGATGCGCTCGCAGCCCATGGTCCCGGGCGCGTGCGCGCGGTGCCGCTGGACGTCACCGACGAGAAGCAGATCCGGACGTTCTTCGAGGCGGTGGGACCCTTCGACCACCTGGCGATCACCGCCGCGGAGACGCGCTACCAGGCGCTCACCGCGTTCGACGAAGGTGCGGCGCGCACCGTCATCGAGTCGAAGCTCCTGGGCCCGGTGCTCCTCGCCAAGCACGCGGCCGCGCGCATCCGCCCGGGTGGGTCCATCACGCTCACCGCCGGCGTGGCCTCCGAGCGTCCGCTACCGAAGGGAGCCTTGGTGGCCGCGGTGAACGGCGGTCTCATGGCGCTCGGCCGCGCGCTGGCCCTGGAGCTGGCGCCGATCCGCGTGAACGTGGTCTCGCCGGGCTGGATCGACACGCCGGTGTGGGACCGCTTGGTGGGCACCGCGGTGGGCGGCAAAGCGGCGGCATTTGCCGCCATGGCCGCCCGGCTCCCGGTGGGGCGCATCGGCACCCCCGCCGACGTGGCCGCCGCGTTCCTGTTCCTCATGCAGAACGGCTTCACCACCGGCACCACGCTGCACGTGGACGGCGGTCATCAGCTGGTGTGAGCAGGCTTCGCCAGCGCGTCGTGGGCCGCTGCGAGATGGGCGAGGCCGGTGCCGCAGCATGCGCCCACCACGCTGGCCCCGCGGCCCATGCATCGAGCGACCAGCTCGCCATACGCGTCCGGCGAGATCCGCGGTCCGTTCCACGAGGCGCCGTTGGCGTACATCCCGAAGGGGACGCCCAGCCGCGCCAGCGCATCCACGTACGGCTCGATGCGCGCGGCCGCCACGCAGTTGACGAGGACCACGCTCGCCCCCGCATCGTGGGCCGCGCGGGCGCCGTCGGCGAGCTCCGCGGGGGTGAGGAGCTCGCCATCGGGGCCGGCCGTCAGCGACGTCCACACCGGAAGTCCGAAGCGCGCGCAGGCCCGGGTGGCGATGACTGCCTCGGCCGGGGTCGGGAACGTCTCGCAGACGAAGAGATCCACCCCCGCCGCAGCGAGAGTGTCGGCCAGCGCCTCGTGGGCAGAGCGCGCGGCATCGGCGTCGGGCGTCGCGTCGGGCCGATAGCAGTCGCCCACCGGCCCTAGGCTGCCGGCCACACGCACGCCAGCGCGGGTCGCCTCACGGGCCAGAGCGACCGCAAGCCGGGCCAGCTCGGCCCACCGGCTCCCCACGTCGGCTTCGCGGGTACGGAAGGTGTTGGTGCGGAGCACCTGCGCGCCGAGGCGCACGTGATCCCGATGGATGGCGCGCACCACGTCCGGCGCATCCACGAGGGCCCGGGCGCTCCAGCTCCGGCCGGAAGTATCGACGCCGCGGGCCGTGAGCTCGGAGCCCATGGATCCGTCGAGGAGGATCAACGGGCGACGGCGCCGCGCTTCTCGCGCTTCTGCGTCAGCTGCACGAGCTGCCCGCAGGCCGCCGCTACGTCGCGGCCGCGGGACTTGCGCACGGTGACGAAGGATCCGAGGGCGTGGAGGCGGTCGACGAACGCCCGCGTGGTTTCCTCTTCCGGCTCCGCGTAGGGCGCGCCCTCGAACGCGTTGAAGGGAATCACGTTCACATTGTGGCGGAACCCCTGGGCGAAGGTCGCGAGACGCTCGGCGTCTTCCAGCGTGTCGTTCTCGCCGCGCAGGAGCACGTACTCGATGGTGAGCTTCTCGTGCGGTCGAAACGGAAAGCGCACCAGGGCTTCGCGCAGCGCCGTGAGGTTCCAGGTCTTGCCCACCGGCATGAGGCGCGAGCGCGTCTCGTCGGTGGTGGCGTTCATGCTGATGGCCAGCTGCGGCCGCACCGGCTCGCTTCCCAGCGCGTCGATCTGCGGGACGAGCCCGCTGGTGGACACGGTCATGCGGCTCGGCGCGATGCCGAGACCGCGCGGGTGCGCCAGCACGTTCACCGCGCGCATCACCTCGGCGAAGTTGTGGAGCGGCTCGCCCATGCCCATGAACACGATGGAAACCCGACCCAGGGTGGCGGGTCCGCGGGCGCGCAGCATGGTGAGCACCTGGGCCACGATCTCGCTGGCCGTGAGCTGCCGAACGAATCCCATGCCGGCGGTGGCGCAGAAGGTACAGCCCATTCCGCACCCCACCTGGCTGGAGATGCACAACGTGACCCGCGGGCTCTTCACATCGCGTGGCATATGCACGGATTCGGTGAGCTTGCCGTCGGCGAAGCGCAGCACGAACTTGGTGGCGTCGTCACTCGACGTGGTGGCGGAGACGATCTCCGGGAGCGAGAGATCGAAGCCATCGAGGTACGCCCGCCCCTCCTTGCCCAGCACCGGCCCCTCGGCGCTCCACTCGGCCACCCGTTGCACGCGCTCGAACACGAACCCTGGATCGTTGGGGCACGCGCGGTAGTCGGTGGGCAAGCGGCCGAAGGCTGCGGGTTTCACGAGTGCCTAGGTTCCGAAGAGGGAGAGCTGCTTCGACACGTCCCGTACCACGAGCGGCGGCGCGTAGGTACGGGCTTCGTCCAGCACGTCGTGGGCGACCCCGCCGTCGCCCGCAAGCCACGCCGCGAACGCGGTCCGCGGGAGGAACACCGGCATGCGCCCGTGGACCGTCTTCACCGGCGCCCGCGCCGGCTGGGTGAGCACCACGCATCGCTCCTGGCCCTCGTCGTAGAGACCGGCGAGCGCGAACGGCGCCGCGTCGGGCGTGGCCACCAGCTGCTTGCGTCGGGAGGCGTCCCACTCGAAGAAGCCGTCGATGACCACGATGCAGCGGCGCTCGTGCATGCACTCCTGGAAGAGCACGCGATCGAACGCCGTCTCCGAGCGGGCGTTGAAGACCAGCCCCTCGCGCCCGTGAAACCCGTAGCGCATGGTCTTCACGGCGCCGCCGGCCATGACGACCATGGCGTCGTCGGGGTTGATCTCGTCCTTCCGGGGAATCGCCGGCAAGGCGCTCACGTCCACGCCGAGGAGCTCGGCGATGTCGATGGGGTCAGCAGCGAGGCGGGCGCGTCCACACACGCCCCCATTGTGTCAATTGACGACGAGTACGTCGAGCTTGAGGGTGGCGGTCGTTTCGCCCCGCTTCACCGTGACGTCCACCTTCTCGCCGGCCTTGCGCTGGTCGAGGGCGTTGTAGAAGTCGTCGTAGCTCTCCACCTTCGACTCGCCGATCTTCACGATGACGTCGCCCAGGAGGAGCCCGCGCGGGGTATCTTTCAGGCCCTGGAGGCCGGCCTTGGCCGCCGGGCTCGCCTCGGGCACCGAGATGACCGCCACGCCCTTGATGCCCAGCTGGCGCTCCACGCGCCCCATGGGATCGAGCTTGATGCCCAGGCCCAGCTGCTCGGCCTTGCCGCTCTTGACGATCTGCGAGACCACCCGGCCGATGGTGCTGGAGGGCACCGCGAAGCCGATACCGGCCGAGGAGCCGCTGCGGCTGTAGATCATCGTGTTCATGCCGATGAGCTGCCCCGCCGAGTCGAGGAGCGGACCGCCGGAGTTGCCGGGGTTGATGGCGGCGTCGGTCTGGATCATGTCGCGGATGGTGACGCCGCCGATGCCCTGCACCTGGCGGCCGAGCGCGCTCACCACACCGGTGGTAAGCGTGTGGTCGAGACCGAACGGGTTGCCGATGGCCACGGTCTTTTGGCCGACGTCCAGGTCCTGGCTCTTGGCTACGGTGACCGGCTTCAGCAGGTCTTTGGCGCCTTCCACCTTGAGGACCGCGATGTCCTTGCGCGGCTCGACGCCCACCACGGTGGCCTGGAAGGTCTTGTGGTCGCGGAACGTGACCGTGAGCGACTTGGCGTCTTTCACCACGTGGTAGTTGGTGACGATGTGGCCGTCCATGTCCCAGACGAAGCCGGAGCCGGAGCCGGAGGGCACCTCTTCGGCGACGCCCGCCAGGTAGTCGACCACCACGCGGGTTTGCGTGACGAACACCGTGGAGGCCGCGGCATCGCGAAAGACCGCGATGGTGTTGCGCTCGTCCTCGATGCGGGCGCCGCTCGAGAGGGGCGCGATGAGCGGCGCAGCCGGGGCCACCGCGGGGGCTGGGGTGCTCGCCTGGTTCACCTGCGAGGTGAAGCGATCGGGGCTCGGCGCGGAGGGCCTGCATGCCGCTGCCGCAACGAGGGGAACCAAGAGAACCAGGAGGGGTCGTTGGGCTCGCATGCTATTGAGTGTGTGGGTTAAGCACCCATGGCCCAACCGTCGAGCCCAGAAAACCATTCCCTCCCGGAGTGCCTCGCCTGCGGCACTTGCTGTTTCTCGCAATTGCCCGAATATGTTCGGGTTTCTGGGGACGACTACGCCCGTTTGGGAGAATCCGCCGAGAGCCTGGTGGTTTTCCACGGCAACCGTGCATTCATGCGCATGCACGAGGCTCGCGCCTCCGGAGCGACGGTAGGGCACTGCGCGGCGCTGCGGGTGGACCCGCAAGCAGCGACCTTCGCGTGCACGGTCTACGGGGAGCGGCCGCAGACGTGCCGGGATCTCGAGCGCGGCTCCAGCGCCTGCGACGGGGAACGCGCCACCAAGGGCGAACGGCCCCTGCTCGCGGCCGCAGCGCTCACCGCGCACACCAGGGAGAGGTCTCGATGATCCGCATTCGCACCGGCATCCCCAGCGACGCTGCCGCCGTCACCGGTCTCGTCTTCGCGGCGCTCCGGGAGCACGGCATCGAACCGGATCCACACGGCTCCGACGCCGACGTGGTGAGCTTCGGCAAAGGCGCGACGCTCAAGCTCGTGGCCGAGGACGAGGGCAAGATTCTCGGCATGGCCATCCTGTGGGATCGCGGTCCCGACACGCCGGGCGCGTACCTGTCGAAGCTCTTCGTGGCCAAGGCGGCGCGCGGCGCAGGCATCGGCGGCGCCCTCGTGGAGGCCACCATCAAGGCGGCGCGCGCGCGGGGTCATCGTCGGCTGTCGCTCCGCACGCGCACGGTGTTCGGACGCGCCATCGCACTCTACGAGAGCCTGGGGTTCGAGCGCCTTCCGGACCCGCCGAGCACGAGCCACAGTGACCGTGCGTACGTGCTCACCCTTGCGTGAAGCGGCGTTCGCAGCGCGTTTTCCCGGCGCCGCGGAGACAGTTTCCCTTGACGGGTGCCCCGGGTGGAAGCGAGACAGATGGCCATGCTCCCCATCGATCTCCGTGGAAAACGCGCCTTCGTGGCCGGCGTCGCCGATGACGGCGGTTTCGGCTTTGCCATCGCCAAGTCCCTCGCCGAGGCCGGCGCAACGGTGTGCGTCGGCACCTGGCCGCCCGCGTTCAACATCTTCCAGACGCTGCTGCGCCGGGGCAAGCTCGACGAGTCGATGGTGCTGCGCGACGGCAGCAAGATGGAGCTCGAGCGCGTGTACCCGTTCGATGCGGACTACGACACGTACGCCGACATGCCGGAGGACGTCCGCGAGAGTCGCCGCTACAAGGAGCACGGCGACGTGAGCGTCGACGGCACGGTGGCTCGCCTCAAGGCCGACTTCGGCGACGCGCCCAACCTCGACATCGTGGTGCACAGCCTCGCCAACGGCCCCGAAGTGAAGAACCCGCTCCTCGAGACCAGCCGCAAGGGCTATCTCGCGGCCATCGGCGTGAGCGCCTACTCGATGGTCTCGATGGTGCAGCGCCTCGGACCCCTGATGCGCCCCGGCGGCTCCTTCGTGTCGCTCTCGTACCTGGCCGCCGAGCGGGTCATCCCCGGCTACGGCGGGGGCATGAGCACCGCCAAGGCTGCTCTCGAGAGCGACACCAAGCTGCTCGCCTACGAGGCCGGTCGCAAGTGGGGCCATCGCGTGAACACCATCTCGGCGGGCCCGCTGGGGTCGCGCGCCGCCACCGCCATCGGCTTCATCGGCGAGATGATCGAGTACTGCAAGCAGAACTCGCCCATCCCCCAGGCCATCACCGCCGCCGACGTGGGCAACATGGCAGCCTTCCTGGCGAGCCCCCTCGGCGCCGCCGTCACCGGCACCACGCTCTACGTCGACTACGGCTACCACGCCATGGGCAAGACCGCGCCGCAGCCCGCGACGACCTGAGTGGTGCCATCGCGCCCCTCTGATCTCGCTGTCATATCGGGCATGTAAAGAATTGTTCGGAGCGCCCGCCGGTGAATAGCCGCGGGCGAGACCGCGTCCAAGAAAGACGGAAGGAGGGACCCATGCGGTACCCGACGTACTTACTTGCGGGCTGCGTTCTCATCGGTGGCTGCGACGGCGACCCGACGACCGCAGCGCCCCCCAAGATCACCGAGGCGTCCGCCTCGTCGGTGGGCAACACCGGCACCTTCACCTATCGGTGCATCTCGCCCAGCGACGCGTTCTGCAGCGACAACGCGCTGTTCTCGCGCTCCTCCGGCATCCCGACCCTGGCGGTCTCGTCACAGGCCGACTTCTTCTTCAAGAAGAGCGGCGGGACCGAGCTGCCGGTGGTGGACGTGGTGTCGCCCACGCGGCTCAAGCTCGAGGCAAACGGGCGCGTGACCGCGCTCCTCGAGGGCCGCGCCGGCATCCTGGGGAGCGACGGCAAGAACCCCTCCGACGCGTACAACGTACGGGTAGCGAAGATCGCGAGCTTCCACCTGGAGGCGCTCTCCGGCAAGTTCGGCTTCCACGCCTGGTTCACCAGCGACAAGGACGAGCCGCTGGCCGGCAACATCCCCTGCAAGTGGACCATCGACGACGCGAGCGTAGCGAAGATCACCACCGACCCGGCGAGCACCACGGTGGTCATCGAGTTCGGAAACAACGGCAAGACGGTACTGCACCTGGCCTACGGCACCATCACACACGACATCCCGGTGGAGGTGAACCGATGAGCCCGCGCACCGCTCTCGCACGGTACGGCGCCGCACTGGCCGGGCTCGGCCTGGCCGCCACGCTCGTCGCCTGCAGCAAGTCTCCGCCCCACGTTTCGCTGTGGTCGCTCGACAATCGCGCGCTCTGCGAGCGGCAGTACAAGGCGCCGGTCTCGATTCGCGAAGGCATCGCCGAGGACTTCACCATTCGCCTGGCCAACTACCGCATCGACTCCTGCTCGGAGATTCGCGGCGTGGGCAACGTCGGGGTCATCACCATGGATCTCTCGAACCCCGCCTACCCGCGCGCGCTCATCCTGGGCAAGGCGGTGGGCACCGGCGAGCTCTCCTTCACGTGCAAGGACGACGACGACGGCACGCAGACGTTCGCGCTGACCGTGAACGTGGTGGCCCAGGACGCGATCTTCCCCACCACCGACCGGTGCAAGGAAGACGCCGAGGACAAGGCGGACGCGGGGGACGCGGCCACCGACGCCAGCGACGCGGGCAAGAGCGACGCCAGCGACGCAGGCCCGGGAGACGCCGCCCCCGACGCGAGCGCCGACGGCGGCCGCTGAGGCTCCGGCGCTGGGGTTCGCGCAAAGCACGAAACTGGGGTAGAGACGGGCGTGGCCAAACGTCCGGAAATTCTCGCCCCCGCGGGCGATCGCAAGAGCATGGAAGCGGCGGTGCGCGCGGGCGCCGACGCGGTGTACTTCGGGCTCTCGCACTTCAACGCGCGGGCTCGCGCCAAGAACTTCGACGAAGCGACGCTGGCGGAGACCATCGCCTACCTCCACGCCCATGGCGTGCGCGGCTACGTCACGCTGAACACGCTGGTGTTCGACGAAGAGCTCGATCGCATGCGCGGGGCCATCGAGATGGTGGCCCACGCCGGCGCCGACGCGGTGATCGTGCAAGACCTGGGCGTGGCGCGGCTCGCGCGAGAGATCGCGCCGTCGCTCCCGATTCATGCCTCCACGCAGATGACCTGCACCGACGCGGCCGCCTGCGAGCTGGCCAAGGAGCTGGGCGCCAAGCGGGTGATCCTCGCGCGCGAGCTATCGCTCGACGACATTCGCGCGCTCCGGGCCGGCACCGACATCGAGATCGAGGTCTTCGTCCACGGCGCGCTCTGCATCGCCTACTCCGGCCAGTGCCTCACCAGCGAAGCCATCGGCGGCCGCAGCGCCAACCGCGGCGCGTGCGCCCAGGCCTGCCGCCTCCCCTACGAGCTGGTGGTCGACGGCGTGCTTCGCGACCTGGGAGACAAGGCCTACCTGCTCTCGCCGGAAGATCTCGAAGCGTCGCGCATGGTGCCGGATCTCATCGCCGCCGGCGTATGCTCGCTGAAGATCGAAGGGCGCCTGAAGGGCCCCGAATACGTGGCGGCCACCGTGACCCTGTATCGACAGGCCATCGACGCGGCGATGGCCGGAACCGCGGGCGACCTCGGAGAGGCGCGCGATCTCGCGCTCCAGACCTTCAGCCGCGGCTCCGACGTGGGATTCTTCGGTGGCGTGGACCACCAGCGGCTGGTGGACGGCACCACCTGCGACCATCGCGGCGTGCTGGTGGGCGCCGTCGTCGGCACCGAGCGGCAACGCGGCAAGCTCCAGGCAAAGCTCTCCCTCGAGCGACGCATCGTGCGCGGCGAGGGGCTCCTGATCCAGGGCGGATTCGCGGGCGAAGGCGAGATCGGCGGGCGCATCTGGTCCATCGCCGTCGGCGGCGAAGAAGCGGACGCTGCCGAGGCCGGTGACGAGGCGCTGGTGTGGCTCGGTCCGGACCGCAACCTGGAAGGCGCGGTGACAGGGCGACGCGTGTTTCGCACCGATGCCCCCAAGGCCGAGGCCGCAGCGCGGCAGCTGGAGGTCGCCAAGATCGCCGTCGACGTGACGGCCGAGGGCAACCTGGGCGAGCCGCTCACGCTGCGCGCCACATCGGAGCGGGGCCATCGGGCGGAGATTCGCAGCGACGCGCTGCTGGAGCCGGCGCAAAAACGCGGGCTCGACGAAGCCCTGCTCCGCGACAAGGTGGGCAAGCTGGGCGACACGCCGTTCGCGCTCGGTCACCTCACGGTGAACGTCGCGCCGGGTGCGTTCATCTCGCCTACCGTGCTCAACGATCTTCGGCGCCGGCTCGCGACCTTGCTGGAGCAGTCGGTGGGCGGCGCGCACGAGGTGAGGCCACTCGCGCCCCACGTCGCCCTGGCGAGCGATCGGCCCCTGGCTGCACCGTCCCCGACGCGGGGCATCTTCGTGCTCTGCCGGAACCTCGCGCAGGCGGAGGCGGCCGTTGCCGCCGGAGCCGACGGGGTGGGCCTGGACTTCCTCGAGCTGACCGGCACCGGCCAAGCGGTGCGCGCCCTGCGCGCCGCGGGAAACGTGCATATTACACTGGCACCGCCGCGCATTCGCAAGCCGGCGGAGGAGAAGATCGACCGGTTCCTCACCGCTCTCGGCCCCGACGCGGTGCTGGTGCGCGGCCTGGGCGCGCTGTACGAGGCGAGCCATCGCGCCGAAGCGTCGCCCTTCGAAGCCATCGGCGACTTCTCCCTCAACGTCACCAATCGCATCGCCGCGCGCGAGGTGCTGGGGCGCGGCGATGCGATTGGTGACGTTGAGGGAGAA
>JABFRG010000010.1 GCA_013141295.1 Polyangiaceae bacterium | reverse complement strand
GTGTAGCCGCTCACCTGGAGCGCGCAGCTCGCGGAGCAGACCGGCACGGCGTGCAGGAGCGCCACGGACCCGGCGACGTGCAAAGCGTCGCTCGATGCGCTCCGCCTTCTGCCCACCGACGCCACGTCGTGCTTCGCGCAGGGAGGCGGGGGGCCGGGCCGCGGATGCTCGACGAGCTATCTGGTGACCACGCGCGGCGATCAGATCGCCACTGCCCAGGGCGCGGCGCAGGTGAAGGCGCTCTTCGGCACCATCGACACGCCGGAGGAGGCGCTCTACCTCGCCCAGGTGAGCGGCTACACGGTCACGTGCACCGATGCCCCGCTGGCTCAGTACCGGACCGAGGGCTCCGGCTACCGGCTCGTGGTGCAGAAGCGTGATGGGACCTGCGACGATGGCATCACCCAGGTGGTGCTGCTCGTGGGGAGCGACGGCACGCTCCAGGAGCTCTCGTCGGTTCGCGTTCGTCAGCCCCAGCCGTGCTCCATCGGCCGTCGACCGCAGGGGCTCGAGCCCGTTGCTCGCGCCTCGTCTGCGTCTTCGCTCGGCGACTTCTTCGCCCAGGCGGCGCACCTGGAGGCGGCGAGCGTGCACGCCTTCCGCTACCTCCACGAAGAGCTCACCGAGCTGGGCGCACCCGAGGCGCTCCTCGCCCGGGTGGAGCAGGCCCGTCGGGACGAGGTCCGTCACGCGCGCACCACCGCGCGCCTCGCCCGACGCTTCGGCGCGTCCGTCGCCCGGGCTCGCGTGCGTCCGCGGGCGCCGCGGAGCATTCTCGAAATGGCGCTCGAAAACGCCACCGAGGGCTGCGTGGGCGAGACCTACGGCGCCGTCGTGGCGAGCTACCAGGCGCTCACCGCCGAGGACGCCGAGGTCCGCGCGGCCATGCTGCGCATCGCGCAAGACGAGACCGCGCACGCGCAGCTCTCCTGGGATCTCCTCGCGTTCTACGCCGAGCGCCTCACCCCCGAAGAATGCGCCGAGGTGGAGGCCGCTCGGGTTCGCGCTCTCGCGTCGCTCCGCCACGATCTCGCGGTGGAGCCCACGCTCGCGCTCCGCGCCGCGGCGGGGTTGCCTCCGGCGGCGGTGGCACAGCGGCTCCTCGACGAGACCCACGCGCTGCTAGCCGCCTGAAAATCGGAGCACAGTGTGCCACCAATGCGACTCTCTCCCGCATCGGCGGTTGCGACCCAGAAGGCTACCGTGGTAGCCCGGTGGGTAGCTGTGGCGTCCCCCGCCGCGGCGCCGATCGAACGAGGAGAGCCGCGTGAAAATCCACGAGTATCAAGGCAAGCAGATCTTCGCCAAGTATGGCATCCCGGTCCCCAAGGGGTACCCGGCGTTCACCGTGGAAGAGGCCTACGAGAAGGCCAAGCAGCTCATCGCCGAGACCGGTAGCCCGGTCACGGTGGTGAAGGCGCAGATTCACGCGGGCGGCCGCGGCAAGGGCGGCGGCGTGAAGGTGGCCAAGGGCGGCGCCGACGACGCCAAGGCGCTCGCGGAGAAGATCCTCGGCATGCAGCTGGTCACCCACCAGACCGGCCCCGAGGGCACCAAGGTGCGCCGCCTGTACATCGAGCAAGGCCTCGAGATGCAGAAGGAGTTCTACCTCGGCGCGGTGGTCGATCGCGATCGCCGCCGCATCGTCTTCATGGCCTCCACCGAGGGCGGCGTCGAGATCGAGAAGGTCGCCGCCGAGTCGCCGGAGAAGATCCTCACGGTGCACGTGGACCCGGCCACCGGCCTCATGCCCTATCAGTCGAACCAGCTGGCCTTCGGCCTCGGCCTCCAGGCCTTCGGCAAGGACACGCCGAAGAAGTTCGTGAAGTTCATGGCCGCGCTCTACGAGTGCTTCGTGAAAGAAGACTGCTCGCTCCTCGAGGTGAACCCGCTCGTCGTCCTCAAGAACGGCGACGTGATGGCCCTCGACTCGAAGATCAACTTCGACGACAACGGTGAGTTCCGCCACAAGGAATGGGCCGAGCTGCAAGACAAGGACGAAGAGGACAAGGTCGAGCTCGAGGCCAAGGAAGCGGGTCTCAACTACGTCTCCCTCGACGGCAACGTCGGCTGCCTGGTGAACGGCGCCGGTCTGGCCATGGCCACCATGGACATCATCAAGGTGTTCGGGGAAAAAGACGGCGTCTCGCCCGCGAACTTCCTCGACGTGGGCGGCGGCGCCAACCAGGAGCAGGTCACCAAGGCCTTCAAGATGATCCTGAAGAGCGACAAGGTGAAGGCCATCTTCGTCAACATCTTCGGCGGCATCATGAAGTGCGACGTCATCGCCAACGGCGTGGTCGCCGCGGCGAAGGAGCTGGGGCTGAAGGTGCCCCTGGTGGTGCGATTGGAAGGAACGAACGTGGAGCTCGGACGAAAGATTCTCTCGGACAGCGGCCTCGCCATCACGGCGGCCACCACCATGGCAGACGGCGCCCAGAAGATTGTCGCGGCCGTGGCGGGAGGTGCGAAATGAGCATCCTGGTCGGTAAGAACACCAAGCTCCTGGTCCAGGGCATCACCGGCAGCGCCGGCGGTTTCCACGCCAAGCAGATGATCGAGTACGGCACGCAGGTCGTGGCCGGCGTCACCCCGGGTCGCGGCGGCGAGACCTTCGAGGGCAAGGTCCCCGTCTTCGACACCGTGCGCGACGCGGTGAAGAAGACCGGCGCCAACGCCAGCGTCATCTTCGTGCCGCCTCCGGGCGCGGCCGACGCCATCCTCGAAGGCTTCGACGCGGGCCTCGAGCTGGTGGTCTGCATCACCGAGGGCATCCCGGTGGTCGACATGCTGCGGGTGCGACGCGTGCTCGAAGGCCTGAAGGGCAAGACCCGCCTCATCGGACCCAACTGCCCCGGCATCATCACCCCCGGCGCGTGCAAGATCGGCATCATGCCCGGTCACATCCACAAGGCCGGCAACATCGGCGTCGTGTCCAAGTCCGGGACCCTCACCTACGAGGCCGTCGGTCAGCTGACGGCGCTCGGCGTCGGCCAGTCCACCTGCGTGGGCATCGGCGGCGATCCGGTGGCGGGCATGGACTTCATCGACGTCCTCGAGCAGTTCCAGGCGGACCCGGACACCCACGGCGTCATCCTCATCGGCGAGATCGGCGGCGCGGCCGAAGAGATGGCTGCAGAGTACATCAAGGCCAACTTCAAGAAGCCGGTGGCGGCGTTCATCGCAGGCACCACCGCACCCCCCGGCAAGCGCATGGGTCACGCCGGCGCCATCATCAGCGGCGGCAAGGGCACGGCCTCGGCCAAGATCGAGGCCCTCACGGCGGCTGGCTGCAAGCTCGCCCCGAACCCCAGCGAGATGGCGAGCACGCTGCTCGCGATGCTCAAGAAGTAGCCCCAAGAGGGCTCCGTCAAGGAACGCACGGTACGCCCCGCGGTACCGTGCGTTCGGCGTTTTTGCCTGAGGGCCCGGCCACGAATAACTGGGGCGGATCGGCGTCGAGGCGCGCCGACCTCCGAGGCGCGAAATCGACGGGATACTGCTGCTATCTCGAGATTTCGCAACGATGGAGGCGGCGATGGATCGGCGCCGAGACGGGCGAGTTATTCGAGACCGGCCCGAAAGATTTGTTTGGCCCGGGGATTGCTGTCGGGGCCTGTGTCCCTCAAGGAGCGCATATGAAACTCGGTCTTATTCCCGTCGCCATCGCCGCCATCGTTCTCCCCGTCCTCGCCGTCGCCTGCGGCACCACCGCCGACACGCCCAAGACCAACCCCACACCGGAGTCCGACGCCGGCACCGCCCAGGACGCGACGGTCGACCTTCCCGACGCCAGCGACGGCGGCCCGGCCCCGGTGCTGACCTTCCCCAAGGCCGTCTCCCGCGGTGGCACCATCATCAAGAACCCGAAGATCATCCCCATCGTGTTCACGGGCGAGACCATCGGGCCCAAGATCGAAGACTTCACGAACAAGCTCGGCGCTTCGGCCTACTGGACCGAGACCGCCGGCGAGTACGGCGTCGGCGCCATCGTGGGCAAGCCGCTCGTGAGCTACGCCGAGGTACCGCCGGCCAACCTCACCGACGACGACATCAAGGCCTGGCTCGGCACGGAGCTCTCCAAGGCCGATGGCCCGCTCGGAACGCCCGACGGCGAGACGCTCTATGCGCTGTTCTACCCCAAGGCCACCAGCATCGATCTCGAGGGGACCAAGAGCTGCGACGGCTTCGGCGGCTACCACAACGAGACCTCGGTAGGCGGCACCAAGGTGGCCTACGCGGTCATGCCGCGCTGCCCCAGCGGTGGCCGCATCTCCGAGACCGACCTCATCACCGACGTGTCGAGCCACGAGTACTTCGAGTGGGTCACCGATCCGTTCCCGTTCACCAACCCCGCCTTCAACAAGATGGACGACGATCACTGGGTCTGGGGCGTGGGCTTCGG
>JABFRG010000248.1 GCA_013141295.1 Polyangiaceae bacterium | reverse complement strand
CCACGATGAGGTCTACACCCAGGCAGCAGGTGCTCACAGGTCTGCACGCCCGGTAGGGCGCTGTGAGCGGAGACTGTCGCACTTCGCCTTGCGTGCTAGGATAGGAGCCGTATGAAAGCGTGCGAATGGTGGGCTCGGGGGGGGCGAAGCGTGCGAGCAGGCTTCGTCGCCAAACATGTTGGCGAGGCAAGGCGCCGTCGGGCAGTAACTATGGGACACAAGAGCTACGCTTGCTACGATCCGACGGACGAGATGTATGCCGCAGAGGGGCGTGTCTACATGCACTTGGCAAGAGGGGAATTGACCGAGGCGCTTGCCGAAGTAGAGTCATGGGCCTCTTGGCCTCTGGACCTGATCGGTCGTTGGCTCGTGATCGAAGCGTACTTTCAATCGCAACGCCGAGACTTCGTACCGGCGCTCGAACGGATGCTTCTCGATGGGGTCGAGCAAAGAGAGGGGAACATCGCGCAGATGGAGGCGATGATCGAATTGGCCCGAGCGTGGCCCGCGGCTGGCGAGTAGACGATCCCATGGAGCGCTTCGTACTCACCTTCACGTGCGTCGCCTCGACGCTTGCCCTGCTCACCGCGGCTTTCCAGCTCGTGTTCGGCAACCCATCGCTCCGCGCCCTCACTGCTCTGAGCTCGCTCGCTCTCGCGGGCGTCCTCGGGTGGTCGGCGCAGCGCCTCTGGGGGCTCCACGTCGCCGGGGGCGGAGGATTGCCCGACGCCGTGACCCTGTGGCTGCCCCTCGTCCTCTCGGGCTTCGTCACCTTCTGGGGGTCGTTCAAGACGCGCAAGATATCGAGCTCCGGCTTCGGGTTCGAATGCGCGCGGCTCTCTGCCCTCGGCGCGTGGGTCGCTTTTCTCCCCGTGGCATTCCTCGACCTCGCGTACGTCTGAGCTGGGGCTGAGCACGTTTGCGCGTGGGGGGCGTTCTGGTACGTTCCCTGGACCCGATGTCGGCGCCCGTTTCGCCCCGTAGCTCTGCCGAGAAGCTCGCCCGTGGCGCGCGCCGAGGAGGCCTGCGAGCGCACCTGGCGGCCGCCATGGTGGTGCTCACCGGGGCGCTCTACGGTGGGTGCGGTGACGAAGCGGAAGCGCCGAGCACGCCCGCGGTTGTGGGGCCTGCGCCGCTCCGGCGCATGAGCAACAGCGAGTACCTGAACGCGCTGCACGATCTCTTTCCGGAGCAGGCGCCCACGCTACCGACGTTGCCCAACGACGCCGACGTGGCGGGCTTCGAGAACGCCGCCGAGGCCCAACAGCCCTCCGACGTGCGCATCGCGCGTTTCGAGAGCATTGCCAACATCTACGCCGAGGGTGCCACCCGCGATGCCGCCGCCGTCCGCGCGGTCGTGGGCTGCGACGAGTGGGCGACCCCCACGCGCGCCACCGAGTGCGCGAACCAGTTCATCGATCGCGCGGGCTTGCGGCTCTTCCGGCGGCCCCTCGCGGCCGAGGAGCACGACCGCTTTGCGCTGCGCTTCCAGGGGTGGAAGACGTCCATCGACTTCGAGGCGGCGGTGCGGCTGACCCTGAGCGCCATGCTCCAGTCGCCGCAGTTCCTGTACCGCCCGGAGCCGCCGCCCACGCTCACCGGCAGCAAGACCAAGCTCCTGGCGGTGGAGCCCTACGCCATGGCGAGCCGGCTCTCGTTCTTCCTGTGGGAGAGCGTGCCCGACGACGTGCTCTTGGCCGCCGCCAGTCGCGACGAGCTCCGCACCGAGGCGCAGCTTCGGGCCCAGGCCGAGCGCATGCTGGCCGATGCGCGCGCGCGCCGGGTGCTCTGGAGCTTTCATCGGCAGTGGCTCGGGCTCGACCGCATCCTGGGCGACGAGCACCAGTTTCGCACCCCGCAGATCGATCCGGGGTGGACCAGCGCCACGCCCGCCGCGGCCAGCACCGAGTCGCGCCTCTTCGTGGAGAACGTGCTCTCCGGAAGCGGCACCTTGCGCGATCTGCTCACCAGTCGCCGCGCGTGGGTGAACGGCGACATGGCGCGCATCTACGGGTCCAGGCCCCACAAGACGCGGGCGCATGGCAAGAAGTGGAGCTCCGCGCGGGCGAGCGTGGCGGCATCGTCACCCGCGTGGCGTTCCTTGCCGGGCTCTCGCATCGCGGCGGCACCTCGCCGCCGATCCGCGGCAACGGCATCCAGCTACGCTTCTTGTGCCGGCTCCCCATGTCGCCGCCGCCGGGCGTCGATCTCTCGATGCCGGTGGCCGATCCGAAAGACGGCCCCAAGACCAACCGCACGCTCTTCGAAGAGCGCACCGCACCCTCCACCTGCATGGGCTGTCATCGGGGCCTCAACGGCTTCGGCTTCGGCTTCGAGCACTACAACGCCGCCGGCGCATTCCAGACGCAGGAACAGGGCCTGCCCATCGACGCCCGCGGCACCATTCTGGGCACCGACGTCGACCGCCCCTTCGACGGCGCCATGGATCTCTCGGAGGCGCTGGCCACCAGCAACGAGGTGCATCGCTGCGCGACGCGCCAGTGGCTCCGCTACGCCCTGGGCCGCGCGCCCACCGACGAGGAGTATCCGCTGGTGAGCGCCATGGCCGCGAAGTTTCACGAGAGCGGCGGCAACGTGCGCGCCTTGCTGCTCCAGATCGTCACGGCCCCCACCTTCCGCATGCGCAAGGTCCCCGAGAACTGACATGCTGATCAATCGCAGACAGATGCTGACGGCGCTGGGCCTGGGAGCTCTCTCCACGGTCACCAACGTATCTTCGGCGCCCACTGCCCGGGCCGACGGCGCGGCGCCGCCCAAGCGCATCGTGTTCTTCGTGACGCCCCACGGCCTGGTGCCCAAGTCGTGGATGATGCCCATCGCCGGCGGCCCCACCGACGCCTTCGCCGAGCGCCCGCTGAGCGGCCTCGCGCAGGCCGACTTCAGCGAGGTGCTGCGGCCCTTGCATCCGTTCCGCGATCGCTTGATGCCCATCGAAGGCCTCTCGCACACCTCGGTGCTCGCCGACATTGCCGAGATCACCCGCACCGGCGGCGATCTCAACAACCACTCGGTGGGCGTGGCACACCTGCTCACCGGCACCCGGGCCCTCCAGCGCGGCGGAAGCCCGTGCAGCGGCGGCGCCCGCTCGCTCGATCAGGAGCTGGCCCTGCGCACCGGCGCGCCCGGGCGATTCGGCTCGCGGGTGTACGGCTACGACTACATTCCCAACGCCACGGTAGCGCCCTTCTCGTTCCTGGGGCCCGGTCAGGCCACGCCGGTGGTGGCCGATCCCAAGACCGCCTTCGACGATCTCATGGGCTACTACGTGCCGGTGCAGAAGGGCGAGCCGCGCACCCGCGAAGCGCTCCTCGCCTCCATGCGTCCTTCGGTGCTCAACACCGCGGCCCGCGAGTACGAGCTGCTCGCGCCGCGCCTCGATGCGGAAGGGCAGAAGAAGCTCGCCGACCATCGCGATCTGGTGCGGCAGCTCGAGGCGAGCCTGGGCGCTGGCGTCAGCGCCAACTGCGATCCGACCTTCACCAGCACCGGCCAGAGCGTGACCCAGTTCATGCGGCTCATTCGCCTGGGGCTGGCGTGCGATCTCACGCGGGTGGTCACCTTCGTCGCGCCGGTGCCGCAGTGCCCGAGATTGGCTATCCGGCCGACGCCACGGTGCACGGCTACGCGCACCAGTCCATCTCCGGCGCCACGTCCTGCGGCACCACCTTCAATCCCGTGGCCGAGCGCGCCATGATCGACCTCGGCGCCTGGTACGCCGGGCACCTCGCGACCCTGCTCCAGGAGCTCGACTCGGTGGTGGAGGGCTCGGGCACCGTGCTCGACCACACGCTCGTGGTGTGGATGAGCGAGCTCGCCACCCCCACGCACCTGCACCAGGACACCTTCGCGCTGCTCGCCGGCGCCACCGACTTCTTCAAGATGGGCCGCTACGTGCGCTTTCCCCGCACGCTCGCCAACCCCATCGCGTCCTTTCCGGCGACCGGGCCTTCGACCAACCGCCTCTTCGTCAGCCTCCTCCGCGCCATGGGCCAATCCGACGACACCTTCGGCATGACCACCGCCCAAGGCGCCGACGGCTCCGCTCTCTCGCTCCGCGGCCCTCTCACCGAGCTCCACAATGCGTAGCCAAGCGGGAGAGCGGCCCTTTCGGCTTGCGACGAAGTGGCAGAGGGGGTCCCTCGCTTCGCTCGGGAGGACTGCGTGTTTCTTCGAGATGCTGGTGCGCTCCGCGCGTGAAGACTCGCGATGACCCTTTGTTTCTTCGAAATACTGGCGCACTCAGCGCGTGAAGGCTCGGGATGACCCCGTGCTTCTGGCCTTCTGGCCTTCTGGCCTTCGGGCCCTTCTGCCCTTCTGCCCTTCTGGCCCAAGCCCCGAACCCGACCCCGAACCATCTGCGATCTCGAAAAGCACAGTTCTCGTA
>JABFRG010000602.1 GCA_013141295.1 Polyangiaceae bacterium | reverse complement strand
CGGCGGTCTTCGCGCCGGGCTTGCCCTTGCCGCCGTGCGCCAGGGCCGGGGGCGGCGTCATGTTCGCGTTGGGGAACACCACGCCGGTGGGGCTTCGGCCGTTGTCGTTGCAGCGGCCCACGGTGCGGGTAGGGCCGTACGGATACGCGGTCTTCTGCGTGCCCATGCAGGCGGTCTTCCACTCCCGGAGCGCGCACAGGCGCTTGTCCGAAGCAGCGCAGGCGTCGCGCGCGCTCTCGGCGCTCATGTAGCCCTGGGGAATGGCCCCGGCCTGGCTCACCGCACGCACGTCGTTGTCGTCGCCCACCGGGAGCCAGTGCGGGTACGGCGCCTCGGTACCGTCGTCCTTGGTCTCGATGAGCGACGCCTCCCAGCGATCGATGCAGAATGCACCCTCCACCAGGACCATCTCGGTCGGGCACGGGCCCTTGGGGGCCGCGGCATCGGCCACCGCGAGGGAGGACGCTGCGTCCCCGGCATCACCGTCGCCTCCTGCGGTCGCGTCGTCTCCGCCGGCGTCTGGAGCCCCGGCGTCGCCCGCGTCGGGCACCTCTACCGTGGCCGCCACCGGCGTCGAAGTGGGGGCCGCGGCGCAGGCCAGGAGGAGCAGGGGAATGAGAACGCGGAGGCGCACCCGCACGTGGATAGCGAAACGCCCGCGGTGTGTCACGTCCGGGGAGCGTTCCGGGGCTTGCAGAGTGCACGGGACCCGCAGGCAGCCGGATTGCCGGTAGACTGCGCCGGTGAGGCCTCCTTCGCGACCGTCCAAGCTCGGTATTCGTGGGCTGGCGCTCGCGCTGTACTTCATGGTCGCGGGTGGCCCCTTCGGCCTGGAGGAGCTCATCGCCAAGGTGGGCTTCCGGGGCGCGCTCGTGGTGCTGGCGGTCACGCCGATTCTCTGGAGCTTGCCGACGGCGCTCATGGTGGGCGAGCTCGGGGCGGCGCTGCCCGAGGAGGGAGGCTTCTACGCCTGGGTGAAGCGCGCCCTCGGGCCGTTCTGGGGCTTTCAGGAGGCCTGGCTCTCGCTCGCCGCGAGCGTGGTCGACATGGCCATCTACCCGACGCTGTTCGTGGCCTACCTGGGCCGCCTGGTGCCCTGGGTGGCGACCCACGGCGTGATCACCAGCGTCGCGTTCATCGGCGCGTGCCTCCTGTGGAACCTGCGAGGCGCCGGGGCAGTGGGCCGCGGCGCAACGGTGCTGGCGGTGGTGCTGCTCTTGCCGTTCGCCGTGCTGGCCGCCGTGAACCTGTGGCACGCGCCGCTCTCGCGGACGCCGTCGCCCACGTCGCTGCGGGATCCCTTGGGCGCCGTGCTCATCGCCCTGTGGAACTACATGGGCTGGGACAACGCCTCCACCGTGGCGCCGGAGGTGGACGCCCCGCAGCGCACGTATCCCCGCGCGGTCGCCATCTCGCTCACGCTGGTGGCGCTCACGTACCTGATCCCCGTGGCCGCAGCGGCGGCCACCGGCGTCGACCCGAGCAACTGGACCTCCGGATCGTGGGTAGACTTTGCCGGCGACACCGCGGGGCCGCTCGTTGCCAAGGCGCTGGTCGTTGCCGGGGCAGTGAGCCCCCTCGGCATGTTCGGGGCCCTGATGATGTCGTACTCGCGCCTGCCCATGGCCCTCGCCCACGACCGGCTGCTGCCCAAGGCCTTCGGCAAGCGACTCGGGAAGACCCAGGTGCCTTGGGTGTCGCTCGTCGCGTGCGCGGCGCTCTGGACCGCGTCGCTGGGGCTCAGCTTCGAGCGGCTGGTGGCGGTCGACATCCTGCTCTACGGCGCGAGCCTCCTCCTCGAGTTCGCGGCGCTCGTCTGGCTCCGGGTGCGGGCGCCGGACCTGCCGCGTCCCTACAAGATTCCCGGCGGCATCGGGGTCGTGGCCTTGCTCGGGCTAGGGCCGCTGCTCTTGCTCGGGCTGGCCTTCGTGCGGAACCTCGAAGAGCAGGTGTGGGGCATGAAGAGCTCGTATTTCGGCCTTCTCATCGTCGCGGCCGGGCCGCTCGCGTACCTCGGGGCCCGGGCCGTCTGGACCGCGCGCCCGCCGGCGTCGTGACGCGGGGCCAATCACGGGGTGGACGGCGCGCCCGACTTGCGGTACGGATCAGGGCGTTCGCGGGACTAACTCAGTTGGTAGAGTGCAAGCTTCCCATGCTTGATGTCGCGGGTTCGAATCCCGTGTCCCGCTCCAGAAACATCGGGGAATGCGCGTGGCGCGAGGGCGCTCGGTAAAGCCGGCGTTCGGGGCATCGGGGGCCAGGTTGCCAGGCCGAGCAGCAGGGGACGTCGGCGGGTGCCAAACCGGCGCTCTCCGGTAAATTCCGGCCTGTTCACCCCTTGACCGGCTCCACGGCGGGGTTAGGTTGCGGGCGCCGCTAGCACTCTCGTGAGTCGAGTGCTAAGTCTGGCTCGCTCGCTAGATTCGTACGTTTCAAGGAGATCAGACCGATGAAGATTCGTCCCCTGCAGGACCGCGTGGTCGTCAAGCGCACCGCCGAAGAAGAGAAGACCAAGGGCGGCATCATCATTCCCGACACCGCCAAGGAGAAGCCCATCGAAGGCACCGTCCTGGCCGTGGGCAACGGCAAGGTCCTGGGCAACGGCAAGGTCGTCGCCCTCGAAGTGAAGGCGGGCGACAAGGTCCTCTTCGGCAAGTACTCGGGCACCGAAGTGAAGCTCGACGGCGAAGAGCACGTGCTCCTTCGCGAAGACGACATTCTCGCGGTCATCAGCTGATCGAAACGACGAGGCAAAGATCATGAGTGCAAAGCAGATTGTGTACAGCCGCGGCGCCCGTAGCCGCATCCTCCATGGCGTCAACCTCCTCGCCGACGCGGTGAAGGTGACCCTCGGCCCCAAGGGTCGCAACGTCGTCATCGAGAAGTCCTACGGCTCTCCCGTCGTCACCAAGGACGGCGTGACGGTGGCCAAGGAGATCGAGCTCCACGACAAGTTCGAGAACATGGGCGCGCAGATGGTTCGCGAGGTCGCTTCGAAGACCTCCGACAAGGCCGGCGACGGCACCACCACCGCCACCGTGCTCGCGCAGGCGATCTACACCACCGGCCTCAAGCTGGTGGAAGCCGGCCACAACCCCATGGACATCAAGCGCGGCATCGACACCGCGGTCGCCGCCATGGTCGCCGAGATCAAGAAGCTCGCCACGCCCACCAAGGACAAGGAGCACATCGCTCAGGTCGGCACCATCAGCGCCAACGGCGACTCCAGCATCGGCAATATGCTCGCCGAAGCCATGGAGAAGGTCGGCAAAGAGGGCGTCATCACGGTGGAAGAGGCGAAGGGCATGGAGTCCTCCCTCGAAGTCGTCGAAGGCATGCAGTTCGACCGCGGCTACCTCAGCCCGTACTTCGTCACCAACCCCGAGAAGATGAGCGTCGAGCTCGACAACCCGCTCATCCTCATCTCGGAGCGGAAGATCAGCGGCCTCAACGACATCATCCCGCTCCTCGAGCAGGTTGCCCAGAGCCAGCGCCCGCTGCTCATCGTGGCCGAGGACGTGGAGGCGGAAGCCCTCGCGACCCTGGTCGTGAACAAGCTGCGCGGCCTCCTCAAGGTGTGCGCCGTGAAGGCGCCGGGCTTCGGCGATCGCCGCAAGGAGATGCTGAAGGACCTCGCCATCCTCACCGGCGGCCAGGTCATCAGCGAGGACCTCGGCATCAAGCTCGACTCCGTCACGCTGACCGATCTCGGCAAGGCCAAGCGCGTCACCATCGACAAAGACAACACCGTCATCGTCGACGGCGCTGGCGACGCCAAGGAGATCAAGGCGCGCATCGAGACCCTGCGCAAGCAGGTCGAGACCACCACCAGCGACTACGATCGTGAGAAGCTCCAGGAGCGCCTCGCGAAGCTCGCCGGCGGCGTGGCCGTCGTCAAGGTCGGCGCCCACACCGAGACCGAGATGAAAGAGAAGAAGGCCCGCGTCGAAGACGCCCTTCACGCGACCCGCGCGGCCGTGGAAGAAGGCATCGTCCCCGGCGGCGGCGTGGCGCTCATCCGCGCCAGCAAGGTCCTCGAGACCCTCACCCTCCCGGGTGAGCAGCAGTTCGGCGTCACCCTGGTGCGCCGCGCCATCGAGGAACCGCTCCGCCAGATCTCCAAGAACGCGGGCGCCGAAGGCTCCGTGGTCGTGGAGAAGGTTCGCGCCGGCACCGGCGCCTTCGGCTTCAACGCCGCGAACGACACCTACGAGGATCTCGCCAAGGCCGGTGTCATCGACCCCGCCAAGGTGGTTCGCTCGGCCCTCGAGTACGCTGCCAGCGTTGCCGGCATGATGCTCACCACCGAGGCGATCATCGCCGACAAGCCCAAGGCCGAGAAGGCCGGCGGCGGCGGTGGCGGCATGGGTGGAATGGGTGGAATGGGCGGCATGGGTGGAATGGGCG
>JABFRG010000262.1 GCA_013141295.1 Polyangiaceae bacterium | reverse complement strand
CCGGCGAGATGCGCGAGACCCTCCACAAGCAGCGCCTCGAGGCTGCCCGCAAGAAGCTCATCGACGATCTCCGGGCCAAGTCCCTGCGCGACGTCGACCCCAGCGCCCTCAAGGCCTTCGAGGTCGACCTCGGCGAGGGCGCCATCTTCGTCGACAAGAAGCCGAAGTAGCGGCCTTCAGGCCTGCTCGTCCGCCGCCTCTTCGTCGTCTTCGTCCTCGGCTGCGTCTTCGTCGTCCGGCTGAGAAGCCCGGCGCGCCATGTTCTCGCGCTGCTTTCGCGCGCGCCACTGGCGGTAGCGATCCCAGCCGATGATGACGAGGAACGCCATGAAGCTGATGGTGCCCAGTAGCTGACCGAAGGAGAGGGCCAGGAGCACCGGCGCTGGCATGGGGTCCACCAGCGACCACATCATCATGCCCAGCGCGACGATGGCGAGCACGCTCGCGACGCGCAAGATGCTCATGGCCCGCTCCGGCGCGATGACGCGCACGTTCGCGGCGAGCTTCCGTCTCAGGCTCCGCTTCATGGCGTACCGCCGTCCACCAGGCCCAGCGACTGCGCGGCGCCCGCGTCGATGCGCGGACGCGGGAGGAGCTGCGCCGGCGTGTGACCGCGATCCTTTTCGGGCACCATGTTCGGGTGCGCGAAGCCGTGGCAACCGGGGCTGGCGCAGCTCACGGTGCCGGATCGGGTGGCTTCCAGCGAGGCGCGATGCTCCGGCTCCGCCAACCACCCCGGGTTCTCGGTGGAGTGGCACTGCATGCAGTTGGCGTTGGGGTACGGCTTGACGAGGTGGATCTTCTCCTTGGCCTCCTCCATGGGCATCGATCGGAACTCGGTATAGTAGAGCCACACGTGCCGCATGCCGCCCATCTTGGTGAGCACCGTGCCGAACATTCCATAATCGGCGTGGCAGACGTAACAGTTGTTCGCACCGGTAAACGCATTCCGTGCATGTCTCGCCGCGAGACCTGCACTTTTTGCATCTTCAGAATCCTGAGCAATTGGGGTCATTACGTGGCACGAGCCGCAAAATTGGCGTTTCTGCGTGGCCTGATAACCCTCCACGTTGGTGGTCGCCGCCGCTGCGATGGGGAATACGCCAAGGCCCAGGAGCAGGGAAATCTTCGTGTTCCGGTCGAGCGCCGGTCGCATGACGAGAAAGCGAACGAGGAGGACTACCGAAATAATTGCCAGCAAGGCGGCAATGACGGTTAGTGGTGATGTGTGGTGCACAAGCAATTCCTCCGCTCCGCTCGCGGGGCATTCCGAATGAGCTCGGTAGCGTGATAAGAGACCCGAACGTGCTCCGATGCAAGCAGACGTTCTCGCGAGTCTCCCGGTGGGGATTCTGCGCGTGGTCGCGAAGTGCACGGTTTGCGTTTGTGGTCGGTATTCTGCTTTTCCCCCGGGGCGCCGGCGCCGAGCCCCTCCGCCTCCGCGGCGATGCCTTTGCGCAAACACCTTCGCCCACCGGCCTTCTGATCCTCTCCGGCGAAGACCGCGTGAAGCCCTGGATTTCCGCCGAGGGTCTGGCCTGGCTAGGGGCCGGTGTGGGGGGCGAGACCGGCGCCGGTGACGTGCTATCGCTGGCGGTGAAGCTCCGCGACCCCACCGGACACGGCGAACTGCGCGTCGGGCGCCTCATGGTCACGATGGGCAGCATTCGGCCGCTCCAGCTCGACGGCGCCAGTGCGCTCGGGCGCACGCCCTGGGGCACGTCCCTCGAAGCCTTCGGCGGCGCGCCGGTGGTCCCGCGGTTCGGCGAACGCTCCTACGACTGGGCGGTGGGCGGACGCCTCGCGCAGAGCATGGGTGAGAAGGCCAAGCTCGGCGTGGCCTACGTGCACAAGCGCGACCACGGCGACCTCGCCGCCGAAGAAGTGGGCGCCGACCTGGCCATCGCCCCCACCCGCACCTTCGATCTCGCCGCGCGCTCGGCCTACGATCTGGTGTCGTGGGGTCTGGTGGATGCGCTCCTCTCGGCATCGCTGCGCTTCTCCAGCCTCCGCCTCGAGGCCTTCGTCACCCGGCGCTCGCCCTCTCGGCTCTTGCCCGCCACCTCGCTCTTCTCGGTCCTCGGCGACGCGCCGGCCACCCGCGCTGGCGCGAGCGTTCGCTGGAACGCCGCGCCTCGTCTCGACCTCCTGGGGTCCGGCGCGGTGTACGTCCAAGATGATCGCGCGGGCTTCGACGCGTTCCTGCGCGCCAACCTGCGCACCGACGACGAAGGCAAGGGCGTGCTCGGCCTCGAGCTCCGACGTCAGGGCGTGCCGAAGTCCGGGTGGACCGGCATTCGCGCCACCGCAGCGCTTCCGGTGCTGCCGCGTCTTCGCGCCTCCACCGAGCTGGAGCTCGCTGCCGCCGACCATCCCGACAGCCGCGGCGCCGTGTGGCCCTGGGCTCTGGTGGCCATGACCTACCGGGCCAGCGATCGCTGGGACATGGCCCTCGCCACCGAGGTCGCCTCGCGCCCCGCGGTTGCGCGCGAGGTGGTGGGGCTCTTTCGAGCTTCCTACGCGTGGGACCGATGAGCCACAAGAAGCACATCGTCCTCCTCTTGTGCGTGCTCCTCGGGGCCTGTGCCGGCATTCTCGGCATCAAGCCGCGGAGCGGCGAGCGTCCCTTCGAGCACCGGGCGCACGTGACGAAAGGTGTAGCTTGCACGGTATGCCACCAGGGCATCGCCAAGGAGGGCCGCACCGGACCCTTGCACTTGCCCACCACCGCCACCTGCGTCTCGTGCCACGCCAAACCGCACACCCAGCAGAGCTGCGGCGACTGCCACGGCGAGAAGCACCAGCGGCAAGAAGTGGAGATCGCCAAGCACGCGCTGCGCTTCGAGCACGACAAGCACGTGGTGGCGTCCAACGGCTCCTGTACCAAGTGCCACGCCAAGATCGGCGAGAGCCGCGACGTCTCGCTCATGCCGCCCATGGTGAGCTGCTTCGCCTGCCACCAACACGAAAAGCAGTTCGCCGCTCGTGACTGCGATGGCTGCCACGTGGACCTGCCGGCAGAGCACGTGACACCGCAAGACCACCTGGTGCACGACGGCGACTTCATTCGCGAGCATGGCGTCCGCGCCGCAGCCTCGCCGGACCTCTGCGCCACCTGCCACTCCGAGCGCACCTGCCTCTCGTGCCACGGCGTGGGCACCACCCCGGCGCTGCCCGCGCGGCTCACCTTCGATCAGCCGCGGCTCTCTGGCCTGCACCGCGCGGGCTTTCTCTCGCGCCACGCCGAAGAGTCGAAGAACAACCCGGGCCTGTGCACCACCTGCCACGCCGAGAGCACCTGTCGCTCGTGCCACGAGCAGCAGAACGTCTCCGCCGGTGGGCCCACCAAGCGAAGGAGCCCGCATCCTTCCACCTGGCTCAACCCCACCCGTGGCGGCGATCACGGGCAAGCGGCGCGACTCGACCCCGCGGGCTGCGCCGGCTGTCACGGCGGCGCCGGTGAGCAGCTCTGCATCGGTTGTCACAAGGTGGGTGGCCCCGGCGGCAACCCCCACGGACCCGGCTACACCAGCCGCAAAGACAAGCTGAACGACGTCCCCTGCCGCTTCTGCCATCGGATGGGATCTTGAGCGCAACGGGAGAGCCGCGTCGACGCTGGCCCCTCGCGCTGCTCTTGTGCGCGCTCGTCGCGGCCGCGCTCTTCGGCTTCCGCAAGCAGCTCTCCGCGGTCTTCGTCTCGCCCAAGACCGGTCCGCAGTCGCTGGTGCCGCTCACCTGGAGCGACGTGCGCGACGCGCCGGGACACCGCGCGCACGTGGGCCTCAAGGATGTCGGCTGTGGTGACTGCCACGCAGCTGCGGCCGGCACCGCCGACGCGGGCGCGAGCTTCGCCAGCGCGACCAATGCCGACTCCTGCGTGAAGTGTCACGCCAAGGAAGTGGGGAAGACCCACGGCGGAAAGCCGCCGGAGATCACCACCTGCCTCTCGTGCCACGCGTTCGCCAAGCCGGCCGCCACTTGCATCTCGTGCCACGACAAGACCGAGGGCATGCACCCGGCGATCACCACCCACAAGACGCCGGAAGCGCCTTGCGCCAGCTGCCACAACCCGCACCGCGAGCACACCGCGGTGGCCGCCGACTGCAAGGGCTGCCACACCAAGGAATCGGGCTTCGCGCACGGGAAGATGCCGCCCATCACCGACGTTGCGCGCATCTCGGGTCCCGGCTTCGACGTGCACAAAGGCCTACCTGCTTCGCACACCGGTCACGCCACCGGCGCGTGCACCGACTGCCACGCGCCGCACACCAAGGGCAGCGCCGCCAAGGACACCTGCATCGGCTGTCACCAGGACAAGCCCGCCGGCCCCAAGCCCGCCGCCCACGACGCGTGCATCACCTGCCACACGCCGCACGCCTTCGAGCGCACCGCGGTGCCTACCTGCGGCTCGTG
>JABFRG010000168.1 GCA_013141295.1 Polyangiaceae bacterium | reverse complement strand
GTGTTGCAACCTGTTCGACACCAAAGACTGCGTCGATCTGCCCACGCCCGCGCCCACCTCTGCCACCAAAGGCACGCGTCCCGTCATCCTGCCGCCGCCCAACGGCGCGACTCGCGCCCAGTAGTCGTCAGACCGCGGCAGCCCGCGCGGTGTGGCCCAGGGGGGGCTGCACGGTGAGCCGCGTGACGCTTGCGATGAACGGGTCGCGCTCCACCGGGAAGACGAAGCGCATCTTGGTGCCGAGGCCCCGCTGGGACTCCACTTCGATGCGCCCGCCGCGGAGCTCGACCTGTTCCTTGAGTGCCCCCAGACCGACGCCGCGGCCCGAGAGCTCCGACACCTCGTCGCGGGTGGAGAGGCCGTCGGTGAAGAGCGCGGCCACCAGGTCCTCCTGGCGCTCCGCCGGGATGCCGAGGGCGCGCGCCTTGCGCTCCACCGCGGCCCAGTCGATGCCGCGCCCGTCGTCGGAGATCTCCAGGACGAACTCGTCGGCCTCGTCCAGCGTGACCTGATTGCAGGTGCGGAAGCTCATGGCTCCGGTGGGCGGCTTGCCCGCCTCGGCGCGCTCTTCCGGGGTCTCGAGCCCGTGGTCGACGGCGTTGCGCACCACGTGCACCAACGTTCCGAACACCGCGCGCCAGTCACCCGCCGGCAGGCGTGCGGTGCGCGCCTCGACCCGAACCTCCACCGCACAGCGACCGAGGCGCTCCGCCAGCGAAGCAGCCTGGCTCGCCAGCCGCGAGAGGCGCACGTGGGCCGATTCGTTGCGCCAGCTGCGCACCCGCTCGGCGATCTCCTGCCGCGAGCCGCCCGAGACCACGAGCCGGAGGATGTCTTCGTACTCCTCGTCGGCGAGGCCGATGTGAACCTGATCGCTCCCTAGCATCTCGGACACGCGCGCCGCGAAGGCCCCCCATTTGACCTGGAGGAAGGCGCGGTCGGTCTCGGAAGGCCCGCCGCCGCTCTCTTCCATGCGGTCCTCGAGGGCGTGGCAGGTGTTCGCCAGCGACGTTTGCCCGTAGATGCCGCAGTTGCCCTTGAGCGTATGGAGAATGCGCGCATCCTCCACCGCCGAAGCCTTGGCGCCGGCGAAGCGCTCCACCAGCGCGCTCGCCTCGGCGAAGAACTCCAGGAACCCTTCGCGATCCTTCATGACCCGCTCGAAGATGGCCATCGCCTCGCGCTGCACTTCTTCGGCCTCGGCCCGGGCCTCGACCTGTGTGAGGTCGGAGAGCACCACCAGGAACTGACTGATGCGTCCCCCCGCGTAGACGGGCTGCACTTCGAGCCCCAGCGGGCGGCCGTCGCGGGCCTTCACGCGCTTGGGGAGCTGATCGAGGGTGAGCTCGATGGGAAGGAGATCGGCCTCGATCTCCGCGAGCCCCACGTCGAACCAGGTGGCGGCGTGGGGGTCGGACGGCGCGATGAGCTGCGAGAAGGTGACCTTGTCGCCGGGCGAACCGAACCAGGTCTCGACGATGCGCGAGTGCTCCGGCGCCAGCTGCCCGGTGGGCTGGATGGTGAGGAAGCCCTGGGCCACGTTGTCGAACACCAGCCGCATATCGCGGTTCTTGCGGGAAAGGTCGGTCTGCGAGCGCTCGAAGCGGAGCGCGATGCGCACGCCGTAGATGGTCGCGGCAGCGATGACCAGCAGCATGAGCGCCGCCACCAGATACTGGAGCAGCTGCGTGCGCAGGGCGCTCCGCTCCTGCTCCGCGAAGGCCTTTTCCTGACAAGCCGCGGCCACCACACGCGCGTCGGCGAGGCGTGCGGTGACCTCGGCGAACGCCTGATCCATGTCGGCCATGTGCTCGCCGGCCCCGCGATCGTCGCCCCGATCGAGCGCGTCGAAGAGCGACTGCGACTGCCCGTGCATGGCGGCGAGCGCCACCGAGGCCTTCTCCAGGCTCCCCACCAAGGACTGCGCCGAATCCGGCGGAAGGTGCGCGGTGATCTCGGTGCGGAGCGCCACCAGGTCCGCGTCGAACCGCGCCTTGGCCTCGGCTTCCCGACGACGTTGGGTGGGAACGTCGTGGTCCTTGAAGACGTCATTTCCGGGCGCGTCGGCGTCACCGGCGGTCTTGGCCAGCCCCGCGAACGCGTCGAGGCGCTCGGCCCAGGCAGCGTTGGTGCGCACCGAGGTGTGGATGCCGTTGAGGAGCTGCTGACAGAGCATCACCCCAGCGCCCGACGAGAGGAGATTGAAGGCCGCGAGGAGCAGGTACACCCGCGCTTGACCGGGGAATTTCGCGAGGACGCTGGCGATGAGCTTCATGGTGGTTCTCGCGGGCGCTCAGATGCGGGAGGAGATGCCGAGGAAGGGCGTGATGCGCGGTGCATCGCCCCAGGTGCCGATGTACGCGCCGCCGTCGAGCTGCCAGTTCTTGGCGAACGTGAACAGGAACCCGGTGTCGAAGGTCGACGAAACGCCCTTCCAACGGGCCGACGACGTCTCGCTATAGAGCTCCACGAAGGCGGAGAAGCCGTAGGCGATCTTGCGCGTGAACGCGGTGGTCACCACCGGCACCGCGTGGCGAATGCCGGTCTCCGGGTCGGTCTCGCTGGTGGCGCCCACGTTGAGCTCGAAGTCCAGGTGGAGCGGGAGCTCGCCCCCGATGAACACGAAGCCGCCGGCCTCGGTGCTGGCGCCGCCCTTGAGCGGAAGCACGATGGCCGGAACCAGCGTGAGCTCCATGGGCCCATCGATCAGATTCAGCTTGGTGCGCACCATGAGCTGGTCGGAGAAGCCGAAGTTGCGCGAGCGCGTACGGTACGACCCCATGCTGTGCAGCACCTGGACCGACGCGTGCTTGATGCCACGCGTGTTGTCGGCGAGGCCCAGGGTGTAGATGTTGTTGGCGAGCACCAGCTGATTCTCGCTGGGCCCGGACCAGCGCTCGATCTCGTACTCGGCGATGCCCGCTTCGACTTGAACGTGACCGGCCGGCACCGTATGCGGAGTATCGGTCTTGTGGGGGCGGTCGGTGTCGATGTCCTCGAGGCACTTCTCGGGTACCGCGTGGAGGACCGTGAAGGTCTGCTCGCACTCCGCTTCCGCGTGCTCGCCCGGTCCCTTGTCCGGACCGTCCTGCGCTGCCGCTACCGGCGCGGCAAACACCAATGCCATCGAAAGCCCCGCACCCGTCCAGCGCTGCAACATGATCTCACGGATCGACCGCGATTCGGTCCGATGGCACGCGAAGCGCGCGTGCCACGGCCGACCGGCCGATCCCCTCCGTGAGCAGGGAACGTCCGCCAGATAACGAGCTTGAGATGTTGCCTTCATCTCGACGCAAGTTTTTCCGATGCGCGTTTCTCGGAGAACGGCCGACGTGGACGGATGTGCAGTCGAGCTTCCGGCGAGCCTCAGTGCGAGCCGAGGTAGAGCCGGAGTGCCATGGCCGCGGCCCGGCGATCGAAGGGCAGGTCTTGCAGCTCGTCGCGGCGACCGATGTTCTCGAAGAGCTCCAGGAGATAGGTGCGGAACAGCTCCCCCTCTTCGGCGGCGTTGGCGATGCGCTGGGGGTCGATGCGATCGACGTCGCGGATGCGCTCCAGCGATTCGAGGAACGGATCGAGCCGCACGTAGTCGGCGGCGCGCACCAGCGGGTAACCCATGGCGCGGAAGTACGAGAGGAACTCGCCCACGAAGGCGAACGGTGAGGCGTCGTTCCAGCGCTCCTGGTGATCGCCGGCGTTGCGCGCCTTCTCGCAGAAGGCCCGGACGATCTGCGCGAACATCCAGATGTCGCGGCGCAGGCGGTCGGACATGAGGCGACGCTCGGCGTGGTCGTCGAACACGCCGTGCTCGTCGAGCCGCGTGCCGAGCGCAGCGCCCAGCACCAGGATGGAGTTCTGCAGACCCGGCCGCAGGTGCGCAGCGGCGGCCCGGCATCGCAGTCGAATCTCGTTCTCCGTGGCGCCGGAGTCGGGCGCCGGCAGATCGTGCTCGAAGACCCGCCGCATCTCCAGGCGCAAGTTGGCGGCCACGCCCTCGAGGGCGCCGCGAATGCCGCGCAGGTGGTGGGCATCGGCCAGCATGGCCGGGAACCGCTCGGAGATGGCCGACGCGGGGATCCGCGAAAGCTCGCGGTCGAAGCTGTCGGCCAGGAGCTCGCGCGCGCGATCGGAGAGCCGCTGGGTGAGCGCGCGGGCATCGCTCCGGAGCACCGCCCAGGTGAACTGCAGCGTACCGGTCACGAAGCGGCGACCATCGAGATCGCCCTCGATGCTCCGCTGCTCGATGACCGACACGTAGCGAAGCAGGCGAAACAGCGTGAGGAACGTGAGCGCAACGAGGCGCTTGGCCTGCCCCTCGGTGACACCGCGAATGAGCTGGAGCAGCTGCGGGTTCTGGATGCGATCGAACTCGGGTCGGAACTCCAGCGCCGAGAGCGAGTTGAAGAACGGCGAGTCTTGCAC
>JABFRG010000093.1 GCA_013141295.1 Polyangiaceae bacterium | reverse complement strand
CCCAAGAAGACCGCTGCCAAGGCACCCGCGAAGAAGGCCGCCGCCAAGGCACCCGCGAAGAAGGCCGCCGCCAAGGCGCCCGCGAAGAAGACCGCTGCCAAGGCGCCCGCGAAGAAGGTTGCCGCGAAGAAGCCGGCGCCCCGCGCGGACTTCGGCGCGCCCATCGACGGGTTCTTCGCCAAGGCGCCGGCGCAGACGCGTCCGATCCTCGAAGCCCTTCGCGACATCGTGCAGAAGGAAGTGCCGGACGCCGAGTCCTCCCTCAAGTGGGGGCAACCGTTCTTCTCGGTGGCCGGCAACATGATGTGCGCCATCGCGGGACACAAGGCGCACGTGAACCTCATTCTCGCCGGTACCCCCGATACCTTCGCGGACCCCGACGCCCTCCTCGAAGGAGAGGGGAAGACCGGCCGCCGCCTGGTGCTCACCAAGCTCGAAGACCTGCCCAAGGCCAAGGTGCGAGAGTGGGTGCGGGCCGCCGCCGCACGCGCCCGAAAGAAGTAGCCGTCCCCCGAGCGGGTGACACCGGAACGGGTGACGTATCCACGAACGGGTGACGTATCCGGCGGTGTATCGGCGCGCGGGGCTCGGTGCGTGATACACCCATCGATACGGCCCGCGAATTCTCGGGAAATTCGCGCGAGGGTCGGCGCCGAGCGCGTGGCCTCTGTCTTGCTCTACGTCTCTTCGAGCCCGCCACTTCGGCAGGGCCACTTCACGAAAGAGACAGACCCATGCGCCGACTCGCCCTCGCGTTCTCCTTCCTCTCCCTCGCCGCCTGCACCTTCGCGCCCGACGACGCGCCCGCCGAGGGCGACGCCGAGAACCCCACCGAAGGGGCGAGCGCGAACGGAGGGTCTGGCAACGGCGCTTCCGGCGGCGTCGATACGAGCCGCGGCGGCACCCTGCAAGGAGAGTCGACCGACGTGCCCGAGGCCACCGCGGCGACGCTCGCCGACAGCGTGGCGGAGCAGCCGTTCCTGGAGGTGAAGCCCCAGGACTGGATGTCGCGCACGCCCACCATCTGGAAGAAGCCGCTCAACAAGATCTTCATCCCCGGCACCCACGACTCCGGCACCTACGGCATCCAGTCGGTGTACTCGCGGCCGGTGGACGACGCCTTCGCCCCCGACGGCGACAACAAGGTGGTGCGCCTCGGGCAGTTCATCGGCGTCAGCGACAAGTGGGCCAAGGCCCAGGAGAAGAACCTCACCGAGCAGCTCGCCGACGGCATCCGCGCGCTCGACCTGCGCCCGTGCCGCGAGAAGAGCGGCACCCTGCGCATCTGCCACAGCCTGTACGGCCCCACCATGAGCGATCTCCTCACGCAGGTGAGCGACTTCGTCAACGCCCACCCCAAGGAGATCGTCATCATCGGCAACCAGGGCTTCGCCGGCATGGCCGCGGCCGACCACCAGAACCTGCTGGCGCTCTACCAGACCAAGCTTGGCTCGCACATCCTCGACTACAACGCGCCCGGCGTGAGCCCCGCCTCCACGCCCGACGAGCTGTGGACCAACCACCCGGGCAAGAACGTCATCATCATGTACGCGGACGGCGCGCGCCCGGCGAACTTCTGGCCGAGCGACTCCGTGACCGGCTCGTGGAAAGAGACATGGGACCGCGCCGCCAAGAAGACCTCCCTGGAGGTAGCGCTCCCCAAGGCCACCGCCACGACGTTCTTCTCGTTCTCCGGCGCCGCCACCCCGGACGAGGCCGGCAAGCTCATCACCAACTCCATGGACCCCACGGGTACCTATCCGCACAGCCTCGCCGAGATGGCCGACGACACCAACCCGGTGATGCTCGGGTGGCTCCAGAACGAGTGGGCGGGCACCGCCGCCAACATGGTCTACCTGGACTTCTACAACCGCACCTGCATCTACGGGCTCACCCAGCGGCTCAACGGAAACGTCGCGTTCTCCCTCGACGGCTGCAGCATCGGCACCAAGACCGCCTGGGGCAACTGGCGCCTCGGCTACGAACGCTTCGGCTACGGTCGCGGCGCCGGCACCCCGCTCACCTGCGACGCAGCAACCCAGGAGAAGCGCGCGGGCCTCTGCTACCCCAAGTGCCGCGCCGGCTACGAGTCGCCGGTGCTGTTCCCCACGGTTTGCGCCATGCCGTGCCCGGCCGGCTACCGCGACGACGGCCTCACCTGCTTCCGTGACGCGAAGATCATCAGCGCCAACAACTCCAAGTGCCCCTGGTACGACAAGTGCGGCCTCACCGTGAAGAAGGGCTGCTCCACCTGTCCCTCCGGCTTCCGCAACGATGGCTGCACCTGCCGTCAGGACCCGAATTCGATCGTCAAGACGCGCTACGACCGCGGCGTGGGCCGGGTGCCCGACACCTGCATCAGCGGCGAAGAGAAGAGCGGTCTCCTCTGCTACCCCACCTGCCCGAGCAACTTCCACAGCGTCGGTCCCATGTGCATGCCCAACGACTGACCTTCCGCTGACGCACATCGCCGCGCTCGCGCGCAACGACCGCCGCGCTCCTCGCCTCTGCGACGGAGCGCGGCTTCGTTTCGTTCTCGATGCGCGAAGGCCGCGCAGTCTCCGGAGCACCGCTGCGCCGACTTTGCGCAACGGGCAGATATTTGCCCATATTCACGGCAAATTCGCGTGGCCCGGCGCTTGCTCCTTCCTCGAGCATGAAGAACGTCGCCCTGGTCTCCGGTCTCCTCGCGGTCCTCCTCGGCTCGACGCTGGCCTGCTCCCCCGGCACGTCGGGCACTTCGAGCTCTTCGGGCTCCTCGGGCTCCTCGGGCTCCTCGGGCTCCTCGGGCTCGTCCGGTTCTTCGGGCTCCTCGGGCTCGTCCGGTGGAGCCGGCGCGCCGCTTCCCGCGGGCACCTTCCTCTACGTGCGCTCCGCGACGGCCGACAGCGATGTGCTGGTGGCGCGCGATCTCGCCGCCGGGACCGAGCGAGTGATCACCGACCTCCGCGGCGACGGCAGCCAGGGCTGGGAGATTCGCGGCTACGCGCTCTCGCCGGACCGAACGCGCATCGTGCTCGCCTCCAACTACGGACCCACCAAGGAAGACAACGACACCAAGCTCGCCACCCGCCGCATCTGGAGCCTCGCCACCGACGGCAGCGACTTCAAGCGGCTGACGCCGGTCTTCGAGAACACCGGAGAGGGCCGCAAGCTCTTCAGTATCGAGGTGCAAGATCCCGCATTCTCCGCCGACGGCAGCACCGTGCTCTACAGCTTCGGCAACTACTGGTACGAGGGCACCACCCTCAAGGGCGGCGCGCTGCCCTGGTCGGTCCCCGCGGCCGGCGGCGCGCTCCCTTCGCTCTACTCCACCGTGCAGAGCTGCTCGGTGCTCAATCCCTCGCTGAACCCCGCCACCGGCGAGATCCTATTTCGCCACAGCGTCTGCATCTCGTCGGCCGACGAAGGGCTCTTCCTCTATCCGGCGGGCGGCGGCACCAAGCCCAAGAAGCTCGTGGGCCAGAGCTACGGCACGGGCGGCGTCGACCCTTCGCTCGAGACCGCCGGCTGGGTCGCGGACGGCAGCGGCTTCGTGTTCGTGGGCAGAACCGAAGTGGCGCGCAACGGCTCGACCCAGACCGCCGTCTCGCTCTTTTACTACGACATGGCCAAGGGCACCGCGACGGCCATCGTGGTGCCGCCCGCCAACAGCTACGTACAGAATGCCACGGTGGCTCCCGACGGGAGCGCCATCGTCTACTGCCTCCGCGAAGGCGACAGCAGTTACAACCTGCACCTCATCGACCTCACCCCGGCGAAGCCCACCGACACCGCCATCACCACCGACGGCAAAAGCTGCAACCCCCGCTTCTGAGCTTCCGGAAAAATGCGGCGCGCGCGCCGATGCGCCTACCCACTTGGCGCTCGCCTGGTACCTTTGAGCGATGTGGCGCCCGCGCTGGATCCTCGTCCTGGTCGCATCGGTCGGTCTCGTTGTCGGCGCCTGTGAGTCGTTCTCGGGCACGTCACCGGAGCCAGATGCGGGGACCGACAGCGGAGCGACTGCTGGCGACGCAGCCGTGCCGCGGGAACCCTGTGAGGGGTTCGATGCGGGACCGAAGATGGCGCACGTGGTCTTTTCCGGTGCGTCCTTCTGTGTGGACACGCTCGAGACCTCGGTCGCCCAGTACCGGGCCTTTCTCCTCGCGCCCGATGCCGGCGCGGCACCGCCGGTCGACGCCGGCCCTGGATCCGCGCGGGACGTGTGCACCGACTTCGCGCGGGAGAACCAGGAGACGCGGGACGACCACCCGGCGTCGGTGGGCTTCTGCGCCGCTCGCGCCTACTGCGCCTGGGCCGGAAAGCGCCTTTGCTCCGCGGTCTACAAGCCCGTCAAGGAGTCCGACAACCTCGGCGAGTGGTTTCTGGCGTGCTCGCCCACCGGCGCGGACTACCCCTGGGGCAACGAGCCGTCCGATGC
>JABFRG010001252.1 GCA_013141295.1 Polyangiaceae bacterium | reverse complement strand
AACGGGGGCGATGAGGCGATACCTTCGCCCGGGCGGCGTCGGACGTGCTCACGTACAGGAGTACGCTCCGCGCGGTCCTCCTGGCCGGGGCGCGGTCTCGCCCCATCGCCCTCCGTGTACTTGGGAGCGTCGTTCCTTGTTGGGCCGCTTGCGTCTCATTACCGCAGACTCGGAATTTCTCGTCCCCGAGCCCCGTCACGTGGCACCATTCGAGCGGAGTCTCCGTGCGCCCCACCGCCTTCGAATTCGAGCAGTATCGGTCGTTCTTGAGTCCCGCCCGCGTCAGGCTCGGTGGCAAGCTCACCCTTCTCTACGGGTACAACAACGCCGGGAAGAGCGCCTTGCTCCGCGGTCTAGTGATGATGGCCGCGTCCTGCAAGCCCCGTGCAGCGAAGCCCAACCAGCTTCTGGCTCTCGACCACCCAGCCGTGCGAGGCACCGACTTCCTCGGATTGGTTACCCGCGGCCCGCACGCGCCACGAATCAAGCTCGGGCTGGCGTGGGGGGACGACAGGGTATCTCTCGCGCTGCTCGCGATTTACAGCGTGGAGGAGCGAACGGGAACCCCCGTGGTTGAGGTCATCAAGAGCGACGGGTTCGACCTGAACGCGACGTGGCAGCCAAACGAAGAACTGGAGCCCATCTACGAGGTGCCTGGCGCCAACCCCATTGCCATCGACTTTGACGGCTTACTCGTTGGACCGCCGCACCAAAGGTTGCGCGCCGCTATGCAGGAGTTTGGTCAATCCATGCACTGGTTGCCGCCCACGCGGGAGCCTCCGCGCAGCCGCTACACCGCAGACGGCCGCGAGTATGTGCCAGAGGACCCGATTCCGTTCCTACAACGCCTCGGCCCGGATAACGCGGTGTATGTTCACGTTCAGTCCGCGCTGAACCGCCTCGCGGGTGTCGACCTGGTGACTGGGCGGGACTCGCAGGGAGCGTACGCCACGGTCTCGCCGAGGGGGCTGCCAGCCCGCGCCGTCCCCTTGCTCTCGGTTGGTGAAGGCATAAACCAGGTTCTCCCTGTCGTGGCCCTTGCCGCGATGGCGCTTGAGGGCCGGCTTGGGCAGTCACCCCTCGTTGCGATCGAGCAGCCGGAGCTGCATCTTCACCCGGCCGCTGAGCTGGCACTCGTAGACGTCCTACTGGAAGCGTGTGCGGGCGATGCTCGGTTCATCCTCGAGACGCACTCGGAGACACTGCTGCTGGGCCTCCAGCTTGCTGTAGCCGAGGGGCGTCTGGCTCCGGACGACGTAAGCGTTTGTTGGGTCGAGCGTGACGAAGGCGGGCTGTCTACTGTCCGCGACGTGCCTCTACGCAAGGATGGATCGCGAGAGGGGTGGCCGCCCGGAGTCTTCTCCGAGCATCTCGCACAGTCGCGCAAGATTCTGGAGGCTAGGGAGAACGCTCGAAAATGAGGGTGGATCTCGACGCCTCGGTCTTCCAGAATGAGCCGGAGTGGTGCGTGCCTCTCCTGTGGTTCGGTTTTGTGGAACGGCACCGAGTTCTCGTTCCCTCCGCATCCCATAGTGCCTTCCGCTTGTGGAGGCAGGATTTAGCACCAAATCTGCACGCGGCCATAACTCAGGCGGAGCAGTGGTCGATCACCGCGGAAGCCAGCAGTCCATCGAAGCTCCACGTCATTGTTGCATCGCCCCCGGTAGGCGAGCAGATGGCTACCACGCGGGCTTGGCAGGTCTTGCAGCGTCCCTACCGCCTGCTCCTCGAAGATGGGGTAAACGACCGAGCGTTCCTTCTTCGCATGTGTGGGGTTCACGAGCGAGCTTATCTGCGACGTCGCTTTAGGGAGGAGTGGCTCGAGGCCGATCACGGGGGTGGGATCTCCAGCATGCCCCGCCGCATCGGGGACCTCGCGGAACGGGGCGAGCCACTGCAGGTCTCCTGTCTCTTCGATAGCGACGCACCGGAGCCGGCGTCGCCGAGCCATCAGGCGAATCTGCTCAGGGAGGTGTGCGTCAACTCGCGGATCCATCATCACCAGCTTGCGCGCCGCGCGATCGAGAACTATCTGCCCCGATCAGCGTTCGAGCGCTGGATCAGCTTCGCGCCAAATCGCGCTGGAAAAAAGGAGCGCCGAGAGGCCGTAGACGCGCTCTTCTCTGCGGCCGACAGGCACCATCAGAAGGTCAAGGAGACCGTAGGCGCTGTTGGCCATATGTACGCGGATGACACCGCCATGAACGACCAAGATCTCCAGCACGAAGGTGGACCGGCGGAACTTGGGACATTCATTCGCGAACTAATCGAGCGGGTACAGTAAGGCACTACCATGGATGACGACGCGAGCTTCCTCAAAGATCCATCAGTTGTCTTCATGACCGAATTGCTCGGCGACGTGAAGAAGGGGTTGGTTCAACTCCCACGCTTTCAACGCGCGAGCGTTTGGACGCTCGAGCAACGACTCGACCTGCTGGACAGCGTTCGCAAGGGCATTCCAATCGGCGCGATAATGTTGTGGCGAACTAGCAAGCAAGTCGCTTCACGACGCTGGGTTGGACCGCACCTGGTTCCAGAGGGGGCGTCCACGGGACCTTATCAATACATCCTGGACGGTGGCCAGAGGATCGCGTGCCTGTTGGGTGCGCTCTTCGCCACCGCACCATCAACTCCGTCCATCGACGAAGGTGAATCACCTGGGGTTGAAGAGACCTTCGACTTCTTCTACGACCTGAAGGATGAGTGTTTTGTTAGCCCCAAGGAGAACGAGGCTCCGCCACCACACTGGCTTCCGCTGTCCGATACACTGCAAACCGTATCTCTTCTGAAGTTCCAGAGGAGCTTTGTAGGCGCCGACGCGGACGAGTGGGTGGCCCGGGCTGATGCCCTGGCGGCTCGGCTTCGTGCGTACAAGGTTCCGATTATTGTACTCGGCTCGGACGACATCGAGCTCGCAACGACGACTTTCCGGCGGGTTAACAGCACCGGAACGCGCATGAGCGACCTGGACATGGTGAGTGCCCTTGTCTGGACCCCCACGTTCGACCTCGGAATGTTGCTGCAGCGCGAACGCGAGGCGACCTTGGAGCCTGGGCACTGGGCTGGACTCGACGACGAGATCTGGCTCCGATGCATAAAGGCGACGGTAGGACTCGACCTCTACGCAGACACAGACAAGGTTCAGCAAGGCATTCGGGAGAATACGGACGCCGTACACCAAAGCGCAGTACGTCTTGCCAAGGTAGCTGAGTTCCTGCGTGCCAGGTGCGGTGTCGAGTGGCCCAAGCTCGTCCCATATGCGCACCAAATTCCGCTCCTCGTGCAGGCGTTTGCTGGCTCACACGAACCGGACGAAGCGGTCCAACTCAAACTTGCGGCATGGTTCTGGCTCACGACCTACGCCAGCTTCTTCTCTGGGATTAGTGGCGGGAGCCTATCGAGAGCGCAGTCCTACATAGATGACCTGGCGCATGGTCGCGTCTTTCGGTGGCCCGGCAAGACGCCCTTCAAACGCCAGCCACTTCCGAAACGGTTCGACTTTCGACATGCGCGTGCGCGTGCTTTGGCACTGCAGCTAGCGAGCAGGTGGACGAACGGGCCGTTTGATCTTGGCCTGTTCGGAGCGCAATCCATGATCCAACTCGTCGCGACGGGAAAGACGCGCGAGAGCCCGGGAAATCGGTTCTTTGCCCCGGGGCGTCAGCGAAGCGAGCTGGTCGCGATACTCCGTAACTTTCCAGAAATGCGCGACCTGCACTTCGTTTCGGAGGAAGCGTGGTCGGCCTATGAGGCAAATGACTTGGACTCGTTCGTCCACCTTCGCACGCTCGACCTGGATGCGATGGAGGAACGGGTCGTCGAGCGCTGGACACAGCAGCTGGACCCGGGGTAGGGCCCACCACCGTGCTCTTCAAGGCCGCGCGGTAGCCTCGGCGGCGTCGAGCCTTTGCATCTCGCGGCGGGCGTGGGCGATGCGGCTCACGTTGCCGAAGTTGACGGCGATGAGGACGAGGAGCGTTACCGCCAGCGCGATGCCGAAGAGGCCCGCGAGGGATCCGGTGAGCAGCGC
The DNA here is from genome assembly GCA_013141295.1 of Polyangiaceae bacterium. GTDB lineage: Bacteria > Myxococcota_A > Polyangia > Polyangiales > Polyangiaceae > JABFRG01. The sequence continues at coordinate 393 of JABFRG010001252.1, read as the reverse complement.
GAAGATCGCCAGGACGCCCACCGCGGGGGCGCAGAGCAGCGCCACGATCATGCACCACATCTTGCCGGCGGTGACGCCGTAGGCGAGAAAGAAGTGGGGAACGCCCAGCAACATGTGGGCTGCGATGAGCATCGACGCGATGTTTCCTTGCACCGCGAGCATGAGCCGGAAGCCCAGAAAGCACATGAGAATGCCGGCCACGATGAGGGCGCCGCCGAGCACCTTGAGGACCGGTGGGGGCAGCGTGTGGACGTAGTAGTCGGTGCTGTTGGCGAGCACTACGAACCGAAGAAATTCGAGCAGCCCGGATCGGGAGCGTCGAGCTGCTCGCTGGCACGATGGGGATCAGGCGTCCTTGGCGGTCCCCTTCTTCTTCGCGCGGCGTGAGGCGCG
>JABFRG010000427.1 GCA_013141295.1 Polyangiaceae bacterium | reverse complement strand
CATCTACCGGGTGCTGGTGGGCGCGTTCCTCGACCGCAGCAAGGCCGACGCCGCACGCCGTTCGCTCCGCGACACGGTCCACGCTGCGGGCTTCGTGCGCACACTCTGAGGTTTCAGCGGGTCAGCGTCAGCTGGAGGGTGGTGCCGTCGGCGAGGTTCAGGCTGCCGGTGAGCTTGCCCTGGTCGAGGCGCGCGCTAAGGCGATCGCTGGTCGCGCCGGCGCCGGCGCCGGCCTGAAGCGAGAGATCGCCGCGGCTTTGGTACTTGAGGTCGGTGACGAGCAGCGAGCCGCTCATGGACGTGGTGACGGTCTCGCGCACCAGCGATGCGGTGAGGTTCACCGTCGAGACGTCGACGCAGGCGAGATCGAGCTCGCCGGCGCTCAAGGTCCGGTTCGAGCATTTGGTGGACGCCGGAGTGGGGGCGTAGGTGAGCGTGAGCTTTATCGGCTTGGACGTCCCCGCCTGGAGCGCCGTGCCATTCCAGGTGCCCTCGATGCTCGGGCGCACCTCGGCAGCGGTGAAGGTCGGCGTTTCCGAAGAGCTCGTGCTGGTGCTGGAGCAACCGGCGGCTGCGAAGAACAAGGCAAGGAGCGATAGGCGCATTCCCCGAGATTACGATCTCCCGCCCTGCGCGCAACCGCCAACGATCACTGCTTGATGCACTGGAGATCGTCCTGCGAGGTCCGGCCCTTGGGCAGGAGGCAGCGGGTCCCGGTGGGGCAGCCACCGCTGTCGGCGCAGGCCACGCCGCACACCTTCTTGGTGGACGAGACGGCGAGGCAGCGGCTGTCGGCGGCGCCGCAGTCGGCATCTTTGGTGCAGGATGCACCCACCTTGGAGACGTCGGCGAGAGGGCTCACCTTGGGGTTGTCGTCGATGCCGTGCACGCCGTAGACGTGGACCCACGAACGCTCGCCCACCGCGTTCATGCGGCCGAGCACGCTGTCCCAGGCGCGCTGCGTCCAGGTGCCGCCGGTCTGGTCGATGAACGAGTGGATGAAGGCGATGACCTGGTTGGCCTTGGACTGGATGGCCGAGAAGTTGCCGGTGGTGATGACGTCGGTGTTGGTCGTCTTGCGCTTGGGGTTTTCGAGGAGCTTGTCGGCGTAGCCGGTGTACGTCTCGCAGCCGTTGAAGAGGTAGACCTGCTGCTTGTCGGTGGACTCGACGTTCTTGAACTCGCTTGCCGGCAGGGCGACGCGCGCCGGGCTGTAGGCCACCACCACGCCGGAGTAGTCGAGCTGACGGCCTGCGTGCCCGTCGTAGATGACGACGTCGGCGTTCTTGATGCTGCTCTTGTACGCGTCGACGAGGGTGTTTCGCGTCTCCGGCGTGCTCATGTTCACGTGCACGATGCGCACGCGAACGGCCACCGCCTTGCCCTTCACCGTGATGCTGCTCGTGAGCGGCGCCGAGTCGATCTTGAGATCGTCGAAGCGCGCCACCGGGGAGCGAAAGCCGGAGGCCACGAGATCGTCGTACACCGAGCGCGCGTGGTCGATGTCCTTGGCCGGGGTGTTGTGATCGCCGCCCACGTGCACCGCGATGTCGAGGCCACCTTCGAATAGCTCGAGGTATTTCGGGTACGCGTTCCGGCTGCGCTCCACCGGGGTGATGACGATCTGGAGCTTCTGCGGACCGGCGCCGAGGTCGGCGGGCACCGGGAAGAAGGTCTTGCCGTTCTCGGTGACCATGGGCAGCTTGCGCTCGAGGCCGTTGACGCCGGAGAACTCGGCGGCCACGGTGAAGGTGTAGCTCTCGCCACCGTTCACCGGGGTGAGCCCGCTCATGGTGGTGCTCGCCTGGCGGAACTCGATGGCCACGCCGGACGAGGCCTTGATGCGGTAGTCCTCGGGCCACATGCGATCGAGCTCGGCGGTGATGGCGGTGGTCACCAGGTCGCGGAGCTTCTTCTCCTGCGCCAGCAGCGCGGTGTTCTTCGCTTCGCCCTGGAGCGCAGCGGTGGCCGCGTCGGGCTTGAAGGAGACGGTGGTCGAGAGCGAGAACTCCTGGCCGGCGGTGCTGCGGTAGTTGAGCTCGTCCTCGGTGCCATCGGACTCCACCTCCGCGGTGCACGCGGTGCCCAGCAACAGGGGGAGGGAGAGGAGCGGCGCCAGTCGTCGCAGGGAGAGCTTCATGCACTCCCCTCAAGCATGGGGTGTGCCACCACTGTAGGTCTCGGTGGGATGCGGCCTTTGGAGCGCACCAACACGGGGAAATTGGGGGTTCTGGTCCGTCGCCGATCCACCGTTATGCCCCAGGGCGTGCGGCTATTGGCACTTCACCTGGTGTGGCGGCGGCGGGTTGAAGGTCGGCTGCGGCGGACACTTCTTGCCCGGCGGGCAGGGCTTCGGCGGCCTTCCCATGGAGGTCTCCCAGCAGGTCCCGTCGGGGTTCTTGTAGTGGCGCGCGTTGGCGTTCGGCTCCGGCAACGGCGGTCGAACGTCGGTCTCGAAGCTGGCGCTGCTCGTCGGGGCAGTCGTTGCTACGGGCGCGGTGGGCGCCGTGGGCGCGGGGTCGGCGCTGGCGGTGGCCGCCTCTTGCTCGCCGGCATCCACGGGCGTCATGTCGCGGGAGGGCGGAGGATTCGTGTGCACCGGTCCGCCGCACGCGGGCAGCGCAGAGAGCGTGATGAGAAACGGTGCCGCGAGTCGCCGGGGAGAACGAGTCATGGCACGCACCGTATGGGGCATCGCGAAGTGGGTCAACGCGCGGGGCGGCGTCTGGGGTAAGCTGAAGGCTCTCGCCCTTCCGCGATGCAATCGACGCTCTCGAACACGCGCTCCGATGACGACGCCTCGGCGGCTCCCGCCACGGGGCCGACGCTGTACGTTGCGCTCGAGGGTGAGCGCCCCCTCGCCGGTGGCCTCCGACTCTCCCTCGCCGGCGTCCGCGAGGTGCATCTCGGACGCGGCCCGGCCCGCAGCTGGACCCGCGAGGGCGACGTGGCGACGCTGCAGATCCCCGATCGGCGCATGTCGTCGCGGCACGCACGGCTGTTGCAAGAGGACGGCGGCTTCTTGCTGGAAGACGCGGGGTCCACCAACGGCTCGTTCGTGGAGGGCTTGCGGGTCGAGAGCGCGGCCATCGATCAACCCACGGTGATCACCCTGGGCGCCACCTGCTTCATCCTGAACCCGGCGGAGCTCGTTCCGGTCGGCACGTCGGCCAACCTCGACACCGCGAAGCTCGCATCGGTGCCTCGTGGCTTCTTGACGCTGGTGCCGCAGCTGGAGCAGCAAGTGCAGCGGCTCGTGCGCATCGCGCTCGCCAAGCTCCCGATCTTGCTCCTGGGCGAGAGCGGCGCGGGCAAGGAAGTGCTGGCCCGGGCCATTCACGAGGTCTCCGGGCGCAAGGGGCCGTTCGTGGCCATCAACTGCGGTGCCCTCTCGCCCACGCTCGTGGAGAGCCAGCTCTTCGGGTACGTGCGCGGCGCGTTCTCGGGCGCGAATCGCGACGAGCCGGGCCTCGTGCGCACGTCGTCCGGTGGCACGCTGTTTCTCGACGAGATCGGCGAGCTGCCGCCGGCGGCGCAGGCCACCCTCCTGCGCGTGCTGCAGGAGCACGAGGTGCTTCCGGTGGGGGCCAACGCACCGGTGCCGGTGGACCTGCGGGTGGTCTCGGCGACGCTGAAGCCCATTCACGACTCACCGCAGTTCCGCCCGGACCTCTACGCGCGCATCGCCGCCTACGTGCACCGGCTCCCGGCGCTCCGCGAGCGCCTGCCGGACCTCGGCATCCTGGTGGGCGCGCTGCTCGAGCGCGTGGCCAAGGAGCGCGCGGCCGAACTACGGCTCTCGCCCGAGCTCGCCACCCTGCTCGTGAAGTACGACTGGCCGCTCAACGTCCGTCAGCTCGAGCAAGCGCTCTCGGTGGCGACGGTGATCGCCCAGGAGAACCTGCTGCGGCCGGAGCACCTGGGCGACGCGCTACGGGCAACGCGCGTGTCCGAGCGACCGCCTGCAGCAGCCAGTGCGCCTCCGAGCGGGGGAAGCGCGGCACCGCGTTCCTCGCCCGAGAGCCCTTCGGCGCGACCGCTCAGCGAGGACGACGCCCGCCTCCGTCCGGTGCTGGAGGCGGCATTGACGAAGTCTCGCGGCAACGTCAGCGAGGTGGCCCGATCCATGGGCCGAACCCGCATGCAGATTCACCGATGGATGAAGCGCTTCGGCCTCACCCCGGAGTCGTTCCGCGGCTGAAAAAGACGATGCAGTCTGCGTGAGCCTTCGTGGCATGATGCTGCCCGTGAAAACCTCCCCCGCCAAGAAGCCCGCTCCCAAGAAGACCGCTGCCAAGGCACCCGCGAAGAAGGCCGCCGCCAAGGCACCCGCGAAGAAGGCCGCCGCCAAGGCACCCGCGAAGAAGGCCGCCGCCAAGGCGCCCGCGAAGAAGGTTGCCGCGAAGAAGCCGGCGCCTTGGCGAAGAAC
>JABFRG010000781.1 GCA_013141295.1 Polyangiaceae bacterium | reverse complement strand
TCATGAAGGGGCCGCCCGCATAGCCGGCCACGGCGGGGCAGGGGGCGTCGGTGCTCGCGTCCTTGCCGGAGCTTCCGCTGGAGCCGGAGCTTCCGCTGGAGCCGGAGCTTCCACTGGAGCCGGAGCTACCGGAGCTTCCACTGGAGCCGGAGCTGCCGGAGCTTCCACTGGAGCCGGAGGAGCTTCCACTGGAGGCGCCGTCACCGCCGGCGTCGGAGCGCGGGTTGATGTCGCCCAGGTCCTGGGTGACATTGCACGCCACGAGAAGAGTCGAAGTAAGGAGAAGCGATCGCATCATGGGAGCCTCGATGTAGTGGGTGGCGAGCCTCTCCGCATTCACGCGGTAGCCTCACCTTCTTGCCCATCCCTTGCGCCGTTGCACGCTGGGTTATGAACAAAAGAGCGACCCCCCGGCGGATCGTCGTTTTCGTGATAGTTTCTCCGGTCTCGCCGCAAGGACTCGATGCGTCCCCCCAAGGCCTCCGACTCCGATGCCGAGTTCCGTGCGTTCTTCCGCGCGCACCTGGCGTACGTGTGTGAGTCGCTGCGGCGCCTGGGCGTGCAGTCGCGCGACGCCGAGGACCTGGCCCACGAGGTGTTCATGGCGGTGCATCGTCGCTTCGACGAGCTCGACCGCTCGCGTCCGCCCAGGCCATGGCTCTTCGCGTTCGCGCTTCGCCTGGCTTCCGGATACCGCCAGAAGGCCCGGGTGGTGCGCGAGACGGTGGGCATCGATAGCGAGGTCGCTACCGAGCAGCCGGACGCCGAAGCGCAACTGGCGCGCGACGGCGATCGACGCACGGTGTACGAGGCGCTGGCCGCGCTGCCCATCGACCGCCGCGTGATCTTCGTCATGCACGAGCTCGACGAGCGTCCGGTGCCCGACATCGCCCGCGAGCTGGAGATTCCCGTGCAGACTGCATATTCTCGCCTGCGGGTCGCGAAGGACGAGTTCGTGGCCGCGGTGCGGCGCCAGGCGATGCAGCAGCGAACCCGCGAAGGAGGCATTCATGGCCGAGCTTGAGTCACTGCCGCCCGACGTCGCCGCCCTCCTATCTCGCGTGAAGAAGCCGGCGCCGCTGGAGAGCGGGCGCGCCGACGCCCTCGAGAGTCGCCTGGCGCTGGCGCTCGCGGCGTCGCATGCGCTCGAAGGATCGCTGGCGGCGAAGACCCTGGGGGCAACCGCCTTCGCCAAGCTCGTGGCATTCCTCACCCGCAAGGCCACCATCGCCATCGGCATGCTGGGGCTCGGCATCGGGACCGGGGCCGTTTTGCATGCGGTTGCCACGCCCAAGGTCTCTCCGGCCGAGGTCACCTCCGAGGCGCGCGTCTTCGCATCGGCGCCGCGGGCGGCCATCGAGCCCCCGGTGCTCGCCTCGCCCACGGCCTCTGTCTCCGCCGCCTTCGTGCCGCCTGCGACCGCGGTGAGCACGGCCGCTCCTTCGGCCACCAAAGACCCCGCCAGCAGCCTCGCCGAAGAGCGCGCGCTCCTCGAGATGGGCCGCAGCGCTTTGGCCCGCGGTCAGAGCGCCGATGCGGTGGCCGCCGCGCGCAAGCACGAGCGAACGTTCCCGCGCGGGAAGCTCACCGAGGAGCGCGAGGTCCTCATGGTGCAGGCGCTCGCCGCATCGGGAGCACGCGACGAAGCCAAAGCCCGCGCCGCGCGTTTTGCGCAGAGCTATCCCAGCAGCATCTTCGGACCGGCGGTGCGCGCCGCCGCTTCTCCGTGAAGCGCGCAGCCCTTGCCTCGGTGGGGCTCGCCGCCGCCGGCGTGCTGCTGCAGGCGGCGCTCGCCTTCGCTCAGGAACGTGCCGACGCGCCCAAGGAGGCGCGTCTTTCCTTCGAAGCGCCCAAGGCTTGCCCCGACGAGGGCACTCTCGCGCGCGACGTGGCCTCGCGCCTCGGCTACGAGCCCTTCCGCGCGAGCGCCACCACCGGCATCGCCGTGACCATCACCGCCAAGGGGCCGGCCTTCGCCGGACGCATCGAGGTGACCGACGCCGCCGGCAAGGTGCAAGGTCGGCGTGAGCTTCCCACCGAGCGCGACTGCGCGGAATTGGTGCATGCTGCAGCTTTCGCCGTGGCCATCGTCATCGACCCGCTGCGCGCGCAGCAGGGCCCGGCGCCGCTCCCGAGCGCACCTCCGAGTGCCTCGTCCGCGCCGGTGGCGGTCGCTCCACCCGCGCCCACTCCTTCGCCGCCGCCCGCGCCGACTCCTTCGCAGCCGACGCCTGCGTCCACCGCGCCCAGCGATCCGGTGCACCTGCACGCGGCTGCGGGCATGACGTTCTCCGCGCTCCGCGTGCCCAGCCTCGGCCTCGGCGCGCGCATCGAGGTGGGCCTGCGGCAGCGCCGGTGGTCGGTGTCGCTGGAAGGGCAGAGCACCTTTCCGCTGGGTGACGAGCAAGGAGAAGGTGGCGCGGTTTCGGCCTCGCTCGTATCGGCGTTGGCGGTGCCGTGCCTTCACGCGGGCATCCTGGGTGCCTGCGCGCTGGTGGAGCTCGGTGCCCTCCAGGGGACCGGGCGCGGCGTCGACGTGCCCAAGCGCGACACCACCGTGCTCTTCGCACTGGGCGCGCGCGTCATGGCCGAGGTGTTCCTCGCGTCGTGGCTCTACCTTCGCCCGGCCATCGATCTCCTCGCGCCGGTCACCCGCACCACGCTGCGCATCGGCGAGCGCCCGGTGTGGACCACGCCACCGCTGGGCCTCACCGGCTCGGTCTCGGTGGGCACCGTGTTTCGCTGACGCGTCAGCCGACGTCTACCTGGCAGCCGCAGCTCAGCTCGAGCGTCTGCGGCGCGGGCTTCCGAACGGCGCCGCCCGGCGTGACATGGAGCACCAGCAGCGTCGCGGGATCGAAGACGACCACGTCCTTCACGCCCTGCGAGAGATAGAACGACGGCCCGAGCTCCAGGTCCTTGGCTTCGAACCCACGGCTCACGACCTCGATGACCGCTTCGGGGACCATGGTCAGTGCGGCATCCTGTTCGCTATCCGCGGGCTCCCGGCAGAAGATGGAAATGTCCGGGCGCTTGAGCCCCGCCGGAAACTGCACGTAGACGTGCAGGGCGTGCGTGCAGGTGCAGTCGGGAGCGCCAGGGCCGCGACGAATGCTCTGGGCGATTCGCTCCACGGCCTTCTGGTGACGATACACGGGCTGCGCCTCCCACATCGCGAGCCCGTTGACCATCTCCAGACGAACTCCCAGCTCGGCCGCGGCGGCCAAGGTCTTCGCGTCGAAGCCCATGGGCGGATGATCGCATGGCACCCGCGGCTCGGCAAGGCGCCGAGGCGTGCGTCAGCTCGATGCCACGCAGCTGCCGATGACCGGCACGTGATCCGAGAGGCCGTTGAAGGTGCTCCAGGTATCGCCGAAGGGGCGCGTGCCGTCGAAGTTCTCCCAGCGCAGGCCGGCGCCCGAGAAGAGGTGATCGAGCCGGAAGCGCAGCGCCATGAAGCCCGCGGTGGGCACCTGCGCCAGCTCGTCGACGCTCAGCGACGTGCGCTCGGCGTAGGGATCGCGAAGACCGAGGGCGCCGCGTACCCGCTGGTACACCGGCGAGCCGGGGAGGGCGTTGAAGTCGCCCACGATGATGACGCGATCGCTGGTCTTCGCGGTTTCCACGAACTCGAGGAGGTTCTCCACCTCCTTCAGCTGGTTCTTGCCGAAGCCCATGCGCTGCTCCTTGAACCAGAACTCTTTGGCGAAGGCGCTGGGGAGCGAGAGGTGGGTGTTGAAGAGGTCGACGCTGCCGGTCTCCGGATGCATGAAGCGCACGTGGGCGCAGATGCGCGTTTGCTTCAGGTGCCGGACCACCGTCTCGCGACGATGCGTGATGTCGCGCGGCTCGCCGGCGTTGTGGGTGTCGACCTCGATGCCCGGCGCGGTGATGATGGCGAGCCCGGTGGTATAGGCGCTGGTCGACTTGGTGAGCTTGTAGGTGTGCGCCGGAAAGTAGTGGGCGGTGTAGCCGTCCTTGGCGCTCCGCATGCGCAGGGCGGCCCTGAAGAACTGCATGAGCCGATCGACCTGCGTTTGCCCCGGCCGCAGCTTGGAGTGCGAGAGCCGCGACCGCAGCGACATGGTCTCAACCTCTTGCAGGCAGATGATGTCGGGCAGCGGCGAGAGCGAGGCCAGCGCATGGGCGATGCGCGCCACGTTGGCGCTGGTGCTCGCGATACCGCGGGTCGCGTGGCTGAAATAGCGAACGTTGTAGGTGACGATGCGGAGCGGCAACGCCCTGAGCATGCGTCCACTCCCTCGCCAAGGCAAGGTCAGGTTCTTGTTGTCGCAAACTCTCGCACTCTGCCCGAGTGCGCCAGATCATGCTTGAGGCGGAGGCACGGCTTGCTCGTGGTCCACGTCTGTGATTCTCTTCAGGCATGCGAGTTGTAGAAACTGCGGGCTTGTCCTTGGTCATTGCGGCGT
>JABFRG010000987.1 GCA_013141295.1 Polyangiaceae bacterium | reverse complement strand
GCGGCGACCACCACGCCACGCGGCAATGGCTCGGACTTCCACGAATTCCGGCGGTCTCGCCGCTTCCGTCCCGCTGCCGCGGTGCGACTGCAACGTACAAGCGAATCCGGCGCGCATCTCTCGCAGTAGCGTTAGTCGCGCAGCGTCGCTTTGCCGTTGCTCGCCAGCGTGAACGCGCAAAGCTTGTACAGAAGACGCGCCGCGACGTTGCCGTCCCACTCGTCGCCGGAGTCCGCCAGGTTGGGCGCGACCTCGTTGAGATCGAAACCGACGATGGTGCGGCCCTGGCGCACGAGCTCCCGGAGCAAGAAGACCGCCTCGGAAAAATCGAGGCCGCCCGGGACAGGCGTGCCGGTGTGCGGACAGAAGCGGGGGTCGAGGCCGTCGATGTCGAAAGACACCCAGACGTGCTCCGGGAGCTTGGCGATGATGTCGCGCGTGACGTTGGCCCAGCTGTCGCCGCGGAACTTGCGGTTCTGCAAGTCGCGATCGAAGAACACCGCCATGCGGTCGCCCTGCGCGCGGATGTAGTCCATCTCCTCTTCGCAGAAGTCGCGAATCCCCACCTGCACCAGGCGGCTCACCTGGGGCACGCGGTCGCACACGTTGCGCATGATGGAGGCGTGCGAGTAGCGGAAGCCCTCGTACGCGTCTCGGGTATCGGAGTGGGCGTCGAAGTGGAGGACGCCGAGCTTGGGGGTTCGCGACGCGACCGCTTCGATGGCGCCCAGGGGCACCGAGTGGTCGCCGCCCACCACGCCCACCAGCTTGCCTTGCGCCAGGAGGCGGAGCGTCTCGCCACGCACCAGGGCGTTCATCTTCTCGCCCAGCGCTTCCACCTCGCCCAGTAGCTCGCGGGCCTCGCTCTCCGGCAGCTTGCCGTAGTTCTGGATGATGCGCTGCGCGCGCTCCTTGGCGCGGGCGTTGTCCTCACGCAGGACCTCGGCCTCGGCGAGCATGAAGATGCCGGCTTCGTAGGGCTTCTCCACGTCGAGGTCGAAGAGGTCGACCTGGTGGCTCGCGCGGAGGATGGCGGCGGGGCCTTCGGCGGTGCCGCCGCCGTACGACGTGGTGGCCTCCCAGGGAACCGGGAGAAGCACCAGCGCGGCCTCGGCCTCCGTGGTGGGGAGGCCGAAGATCCCAGCATCGTCCGGCGCCGGGCCGTTTGGGTCGAAGGAGCTCACGCTCGAAGGTTCAGGGCGAGGGCGGGTTGGGCGTGTTGAAGCACTGGAGCATCGTCGCCGTCTGCATGAGCGCCTTGCTCTTCTGGCCGTTGGGCGCCTCGCGGTGGCAGTACTGGTTGTTCGGGCAGAACGCGCTACCGGAGATGGATCCGCCGGTGCACTTGTACGCGAAGAAGAGGTTCGGCCCGGTGCTGCAGTAGTACCCGTCGCTCTTGTAGCGGCACACATCGCCGGTGGCGCACGTGCGCTCCGGATTGCAGAGACGCTCCACGCGGTTGATGCAGGTCTGATCCCACTTGTTGGTGCAGCAGAAGCTATCCTCCGCGCACACCTTCGCCGCGCAGCCGTTCTGGCAGGTGGGGACCGGCGCAAGCGCCGCGCCCTCGGCGCAGACGTCGTGATCACAGGTCGTCACCGGCGTGCCCTCGCCCTGCGCGCAGCGGCTCAGGAGGTTGGAGCAGGGGACGCAGGCGCCGTACTCGCCGAGGACCTTGGCGCAGTACATGTGAATCTTGTGGTCGTTCGGTCCGAAGATCTGGTCGAGCAGGATGCGGGCGCCGATGCTGCCGAGGGGCCCGAGAATGTCGCCTGCCACCTGCTGGATGTCGATGTCCTGGCAGTCCGTGTCCTTCTTGCAGGGGACACACACGCCGCAGTTGGCATCGGTGCCGGTGATCTTCACCGTCGCGCACACGTTCATGCCGTACTTCAGCGAGCCGTTCTTGATGGACTTGATGCCGGTGAGCTTGCCGAGGAGCGCGCCCACGTTGATATCGGCGCTGACGCCGGCGCAGTCGCCGTCCTTGGAGCAGGTGTTGGTCGCGCGGTCGAACGGCGCCGGCAGCTTGATGGCGCCATTGCCGAGATCGGAGCATCCCGCGGCGGGCACCGCGCAGGTGCCGGTGCCGCCGACGAGCGGCAGCTTGCAGGTGGTGGTACCGGCGGTGCACGCCTGGCAGTTGGCGTCCTTGGTGCAAGCGCCGGGGATGTCCGGCCGATCGAGGGCGCTGTCACCACAGGAGGGCATGCACTTGCCGTGATCGTCGCACTGGGAGCCGCCGGGGCAGCCTACCTGGGCGTTGCATTGCGTGCACTCTCCACGGAAGCACGCGTGGGCCTCGGAGCCGGGGGCGCCGCACTGGCCGCAGTCGGCGTCGACCTTGCACTCGCTCGGGCACTGCGCCTTGCAGTTGCCGTCGGCGGCGCAGAAGTCGGTGGACTGGCACATCTTCTTGTTGGCCTGGGTGCACCCGACGCACTTGCTGGTCTTGGTGTCGCAGGCGCGGTGCTTGGGATCGCACGCGGCGCAATCGTTGTCGGAGGTGCACGAACCGGTAGGCGTGCCGTTGGTATCGGCCGGGCAGGTGACGCCGTTGCCGACGCAGTCGCCGTACTGCGTGCAGTACTGGCCCGAGGGGCAGTTGCGGCCTCCGCCTTGCGGGCCGCACGCCACGCAGCGGTGCTCTTTCTGGTAGCAGACGGTCTTGCCTTCGGCGCAGTCGGCGCAGTCGCGGTCGGTGTCGCAGTTCACTGCGAGGCAGATGGTGTTGTTGCCATTCGGGTCGACGGTGCCGCCGTCCCTGATGGGAGGCGGATCGTCCGACGAGCAACCTTGACCACCCAGAGCAATGCCCACCACGGCGACGCAAAAGAGTGCGCTGAAGAGCTTCGTCATAGCCGTTCTACAGTGCCCCAGAATTTCCCGCGCCGCACCCCAAACCCACACGTTCATTGCACTATTTTCCTGCCGGACTGGATCGCGAACGCACCACTCGCCCGAGGCCGCTAGCGGAAGACTGCGAAAGGACTTACGAGAAGGGGGATGGCTGAAAAGAACAGCGGAACCACCCCGAGCCTCTTCGCCCGCCTGAAGCGCACCCCCAAGCTCTCGGCGCTGGGCTTCTTCCTGGTGCTCGGGGCCTTCCCGCTGCTCTACGGAAACGAGCAGAGGGCGGTGGCGGTGCACCGAGCCTTCGACGAGGGCGCCGCCAGCGTCGTGCACGTCATGAGTGACAAGGTCGACGCCGCCAACGAGGGCAAGGTCGTCCACCTGACCGGCACCGTCACCACCGACGAGACCCTGCGCGACGAGCTCTTCGGCGTCTCGGCCAAGGCCTTGCGCCTCGAGCGCCACGTCGAGATGTACCAGTGGGACGAGGCCAATCGCGTGGTCGATGGCAAGACGGAGTTCACGTACACGAAGCGGTGGAGCGCCACGGTCATCGACGCGGGCAAGTTCCACGAGCCGGCGGACCACAAGAACCCCTCGCTGTTCCCCTACGAAGAGCGCTTCGTCACCGCCCAGGCCGCGCGGGTGGGGGCGTTCTCGCTCCCCAAGGAGGGGCTCGAGAAGCTCAACGCGTTCGAGCCGCTGGTTCCCACCGCCGAGATGCTCGCCGGCGCACCGGCCGACGCACGCGCCAAGCTGAAGATCGCCCCGGGTGCGCTCTTCATGGGCGCTTCGCCCGACGCCCCGCAGGTGGGCGATCTGCGCATCACGTTCCAGATCGTGAAGCCGGCGCAGGCCAGCGTGGTGGGCATGCAGGCGGCGCAGGCGGTGACGCCGGCGGTCCTCTCGACCGATCGCACGCTGCTCCTGGTGGCGCCCGGCGAGGTCGACGAGAAGACCATGTTCGGCAAGGCCCCGGCCGAGCCGTCGCCGCTCTTCCTCTACTTCCGCATCGGTGGCGCGGTGGCCATGGCCATCGGTCTGTTCATCCTCTTCGGCGTGTTCGCGCTCGAGCGCGAGCGCAGTCGCATGGGCACGGTGAAGCTGCTGGGGCAGCGCGGCGTCGCTTCGGTATTCTTCGCGGTGGCGCTGGGTGGCGCCGTGGTGTCGGCGCCCTGGTTCGAGTACCGCACCTGGGCGGGCGTCGGCGTCGTGGCCGCGGCCATCGTGGCCTGGGCCCTCGGCATGCTGGTGCTACGGAAGAAGCCCGCTGCGGTGTGAGTACCTGACGTAGACGTTACCGGCTCGCAATCTGGCGGGCGAAAGTGCCCGCGCGCCGACCTCGCGGTGGTGGTGCGTCTGACGCCGAACTTACGATTGTGCAACGACGGCGCGCCGCCCGCCGCTGTGCAGGCGGTCATGGGAGCATGCGCGCGAATGCCCTCTCCGCGATTGTTCCTGGCCACCTTGCTCGCTTCTCTCACCCTTGCCGGAAGCGCCGCGGCGCACGACGACGACGGCGCCAAAGCCCAGACCGAGCATGCGCCATCGGCTGCCGAGGGCGATGCCAAGGAAGCCGAGGCAGAGG
>JABFRG010000300.1 GCA_013141295.1 Polyangiaceae bacterium | reverse complement strand
CCCTCGGCGTGTGCATCGACTACACCAAGAGCGACCTCGTGCTGCACCGCACGCTTTGCGAGGGCTACAAGGGAAGTTCCAGGAAAAGCCCTGCGCCGACGACAAGGTCTTCGGTACCTGCGCCCTCGAGGACGGCGAGTTCAAGCGCTACTACCATCGCGCGCCAGCCGCCGGTCAGAAGGCGGAAACGCCCGAAGAAGCTGAGAAAAAGGCCAAGGACAACTGCGAGAGCGAGCTCCTGAAGGGCAAGTTCACGAGCGCGAAGAAGTAGCTTTACACGCCAGTCGACGGCGCCCCCACCCCCGTGCGACTTCGCGTGTTTCCGCTCTTTCGTCCGGGCCCCGAGGCGCTATGCTCCGGTCATGGCGAAGTTCGAGACTCTGGTCGATATTTTCCAAAGCTCCATCAAGACGTTTCCGGATCGCGAGCTGTTCGGAACCAAGAAGAACGGCGAGTGGCGCTGGTCGACCTATCTCGAGTTCGGCCGCTCCGTGGACCGCTTCCGCGCCGGCCTCGCCGATCTCGGCTACGTCCGCGGCGACAAGGTCGCCATCATCTCCAACAACCGCATCGAGTGGGCGGTCGCCGCCTACGCGTGCTTCGGCCTCGGCGTCGCCTTCGTGCCCATGTACGAAGCGCAGCTCGCCAAGGAGTGGGAGTTCATCGTGCGCGACTGCGAGGCCAAGGGCCTCATCGTCGCCACCGACGCCATCGCCGAGAAGACGCGCGGCTTCCTCGAGAGCATTCCGAGCGTGAAGCACATCATCAGCCTCGATCCGAAGACCAAGGCGGACGGCGCGGTGCACAGCTTCGAAGCGCTCCTGCAGACCGGCAAGAAGGCCGCGACGATTCGCCCGGACCGGGACGACCTCGCGTGCATCATCTACACCAGCGGCACCACCGGCAACCCCAAGGGCGTCATGCTGTCGCACTACAACATCGCCTCCAACGTGAGCGCGGTGCACGACGTCTTCCCGATGTCGTCGGAAGACCGCTCGCTCTCGTTCCTCCCGTGGGCTCACGTCTTCGGGCAAACGTGCGAGCTCCACGCGCTCTTCTCCATGGGCGCGAGCATGGCCATGTGCGAGGCGGTCGACAAGATCCTCGACAACCTGGCGGAGGTGAAGCCCACGCTGCTCTTCAGCGTGCCGCGCATCTTCAACCGCATCTACGGCGCGGTGCAGAAGCAGATGTCCACCAAGCCGGGCGTCATCAAGAGCATGGTCAAGGTGGCCATGGCCGCCCGCCGCAAGCAGCGCGATGGCCTCGAGCTCTCGGTGGGTGAGGGCCTCGTCACCATGCTCACCGACAAGGTGGTGTTCTCCAAGGTGCGGGCCCGCTTCGGCGGCCGCATGCGG
The DNA here is from genome assembly GCA_013141295.1 of Polyangiaceae bacterium. Classification (GTDB taxonomy): domain Bacteria; phylum Myxococcota_A; class Polyangia; order Polyangiales; family Polyangiaceae; genus JABFRG01. Next base: position 3,084 of record JABFRG010000300.1, on the reverse strand, counting down.
TACGCCTTCAGCGGCGGCGCCGCCATCTCCACCGACGTGGCGGAGTTCATCGACGGCCTCGGTATCACCGTGTACGAGGGCTACGGCCTCACCGAGACCAGCCCCATCGCCACCGCCAACTGGCCGGAGAACCGCCGCATCGGCTCGGTGGGCCGCGCGCTCCCCGGCGTGCGCATCGAGATCAGCCCGGAGAGCGAGATCATCGTCCACGGGCCCAACGTCATGAAGGGCTATCACAACCGTCCGGAAGAGAACGCCGCGGTGTTCACCGCCGACGGCGGCTTCCGCACCGGCGACATGGGCAAGCTCGAAGACGGCTTCTTGATGATCACCGGACGCATCAAGGAGCAGTACAAGCTCGAGAACGGCAAGTACGTGGTGCCCACGCCGCTGGAGGAGCAGATCAAGCTCTCGCCCTACGTGGCCAACGTCCTGGTGTACGGCGACAACCGGCCGTTCAACATCGCGCTCGTAGTGCCGGCCTTCGAAGCGGTGAAGACCTGGGCTGCGGAGAACGGCGTCGACACCAAGGACCCGGAGAAGCTCATCGCCAACGCCAAGGTCCGCGAGCTCTTCAAGAAGGAGATCGCCACCTACACCGAGAAGTTCAAGGGCTTCGAGGACGTGAAGGACTTCGCGCTGGTGGTCGAGGACTTCACCACCGAAAACGGCATGCTGACCCCGAGCCTCAAGCTGAAGCGCAAGAAGGTCATGGAAGTGCACGGCGCCGCCATCGACGCCATCTACAAGAAGAAGGCCGAGGCGAAGAAGCCGGAGGCTACCGCCTCGTCGAACTGACGTAGCGTCGCGCGCACATCGCGAGCAGGAGCGGAAGGAGCAGCCCCAGGACGTCTGGGCTCGCTCCTTCCGCTTTTTTGTGGCCGGTTGCGCACCCGCCACCGGCGGTGCCCGGGCTGCCCGCGGAGGCATCGACGCCCGCATCGGTCGAGCCGGCATCGGTGGCCTGAGCGTCGAGCTTGCCCATGCAGGCGCCGCCGCGGCAGACGCCTTGCGTGCATTGTGCATCGGTCGCGCAGGGCAGGGGGCCGGTGCGGCACGCGTCGTCGGCGATGCACTGGAGATCGCCAGCCTCGGTGGTGGCCTTGCAGTGGAAGCCCGGCCCGCAGCCTCCGTCGCCGCTGCAGCTCCGGCCACACACGCGCCCCAGGCCCGCGAGGTCGACGCAGCGGGCATCGTCACCGGCGGCAGCGCAGGTGCCGATGGCTTGGTCGCAGGGGGCGCACAGATCGCCGAGGCCCGCCCGGGGTTGGCAGCGTGCGCCGAGGCACAGGTACGCCTCGGGGCAGGTGCGGGTTCCATCGCATCCGGCTGCTCCTGCGCCCGGGTAGAGGCTCTGGGCGCCCGCGATGTCGTCGGCCTCCAGGGAGCGCCAGGACGCGCCCGGCGGGTAGGCGGCTTGCATCGTGGCGCCGGGGCTCAGGCTGTGCCCGAGACCGAGGGCGTGCCCCAGCTCGTGCGTAAGCACGCTCTCGAGGTCCACCTGGCCCGCCGGCGCGCTCGTTCCGGTCGCGGTGCCGAAGCGGTAGGCAGCGGCGTTCAGGTGAATGTCTGCATCCTGCAAGTATCCGTCGCCCCCCACCGCGAGCACCGTCTCGCCCACCGCGCCCGGCGTCAGCGCCCAGGTCTGGTCGAGGTAGAGCCCATTGCGACCGTCGCCCGCCGCCGTGAAGCCGGGCACCTCGGTCACGACTGCGCGAAAGGCCGACACTTCTTCCCAGCGGCGCAGCGCCACGCGAAACGCCTCTCGGACCTCCGTCGGAAGCGAGGCGTCGAGGGCGAACGTCACCGGCCCGCTGGGCCACACGGCGGCCGGCGTGCCCCGGGTGAACGCGCGAATCCCCGCCTGCGCTCGGGCGGGCGCAGGCAGAATCGTGCCGCAAAACGTCGGCGCGCGCGGAGGGCTCACGAGCTCCAGGCTACCAGCGAAGCCGCCGGTTCGCCCGCCGGTTCCGAGGTGCTAGCCTGCCTCGCCATGGAGCTCACCGTCGCCGCCCTGCAGCTCAATTCTCAGTCGGACGTCGCCCGGAACCTCGACGAGGTCGCCCGCCTCACGCAAGTCGCCGCAGCCCGCGGTGCGACGCTGGTGGTGCTGCCGGAGAACTTCGCCTTCATGGGCGACACCGAGGCGGCCAAGCTCGCGGTGGCCGAGGCACTCCCCGATGGCCCCATCCTGCAGCGGGTGCGCGCCATCGCCCGGGAGTGCGCCGTCTCCATCGTCGCCGGCGGCATGCCCGAGGCCAGCGAGGCCCCGGAGCGCCCGTACAACACGAGCGTGTTCGTGCGCCCGGACGGCGAAGTGCAGGCCCACTACCGGAAAGTGCATCTCTTCGACGTGGAGCTCGCCGACGGAACGACCCTCAAGGAGAGCCAGGCCACCTCTGCCGGCAGTGACGTGGTGACGGTGGCGACCCACGGCACGCTGCTCGGCATGACCATCTGCTACGACCTGCGGTTTCCGGAGCTCTACCGGCGCCTCACCGAAGCGGGGAGCCGCATCGTCACGGTGCCCTCGGCCTTCACGCTGACCACCGGCAAGGACCACTGGCACACGCTCCTCCGGGCGCGCGCCATCGAGAACCAGGTGTACGTGGTGGCGGCGGCGCAGCACGGCAAGCACCCGCGCGGGCGCACCACCTACGGCAAGAGCCTCATCGTCGACCCCTGGGGCGAGGTGGTGGCCCAAGCGAGCGAGGGGGTCGGCATGGCGCTGGCCACCCTCGATCTGGCCTACGTCGACCGCGTGCGGGCGCAGATCCCCTGCCTGCAGCACCGGGTCTTCGACAAGCATCGCTGAGCCCATGCGCAACGTTTTTTCGGCGCATCGGCCAAGGTCCGCTCGTGGAACCTGAGAGCAAGGAGCTGGCGATCCTGTCGCTCGACGCGGCGCCGCCGCCGGTTTCGCTACCGTTCGCCGGCTGGCTGACGGCCATCGCAGGAGGCCTCGTGGCCTCGGGCGCGCTCTCCACCCTGGGGTGGGTCCTCTTGCCGCGCACCGGCATCGGCGGCGAGCTGGTGAGCGTCGGCAGCGCGGCGCCCACCACCGCGCTCGGCGTGGCGTTGGGG
>JABFRG010000979.1 GCA_013141295.1 Polyangiaceae bacterium | reverse complement strand
CCACCTCGGCCGCGATGGCGAACGGCGTTTCGCCGAGGTCGATCTCGGCCCGGCCGGCCGGCGACCCGGGTGCGCTGCAGTCGCGCGCGACCCCGAAGTTGACGTGCCGCACGAAACCGTCGCCATCGGCCGCGACGTCGCCGGGGTGCTCCACGGCGCCGCTCGACCGCGAGGCCGAGAGGTTGTCGACCACGATCTCGCCGGTCGTCGCATCGATCTCGATGGCGGCGAACTCGGTGCGCACGGTGTCGACCGAGCCCGCGTAGGTGCAGAAGTTGGCAGCGCTTCCGCTCGGCATCGGCAGTGCGATCATCGCGTGCCCGTCGACGCAGTCCGCGGTGAACGGCTTCGCCCGGTCGCCCTGCCAGTAGAGGCGAATCGATTGTCCTTCCACCGCGCCGGCCTGGGCGCACGAGCTCGGTCCGATTCCCGGCGGCGCATCGGGCCCTTCTGCGTCGGGCGCTTCCGCATCGGGAACCTCTGGCTCCGGAACCTTGCCCGCGTCTCCGCTGCCGGCCTCGCGGGTGACCCCGGCATCGGGCGCACTGCCAGATAGCGCACCCGGACTCACGTCCACCGCGCAGCCGACGAGGACCACGAGCCCGACGAAGCCGGCCTTCAAGGCGGTGCGGCGCGCCCCATGTCCGTGCTTGCTCCCGTCTTCGACCTTGCGCAGCTCTTTCATGATGATGAGGTACGGCGCGGAGCGGCGTCGCTTGAGCCCTCGTGGCGACGGCCCGATGCTTGCTCGAGAGAGCGATGCAGGAGGTCTCGATGCGTCGTTCGTCGTTCGTCGGTTTCGTTTTGCTCGCCACCCTGGCCGCGTGTGGTCCTTCCGGGCCCAACAACTACTTCTCCGATCCGTCGCAAACCGAGGGTGCGAGCGGGAGCGTGACCACCGGCGGCGGCTCTCTCTTCGGCGAGGACACCGGCGGCCCGCTCGACGCACGCACCCAGTGCGGCGTCATCCGTTCGACGGCGTTCCGCACACACGTGAACATGGTGGTCGTCTACGACCGCTCCGGGAGCATGGGCGACGCGGCCGAGAGCGCTTCCTACGACCCGAAAAAGCGCTGGATTCCCGTGGGAGACGCCATGAAGTCGTTCTTCGCCGACGCCGGGTCGAGAGGAATGCGTGCATCACTCACGTACTTCCCCAACGCCGGGAACGCCTGCGCCAGCACCGCGTATCAGACCCCGGATGTACCCCTGACCGAGCTGCCGTCGCCCGATCTCGGCGCGTCCATCGACGCTACGGCGCCTCGCGGCGACACACCGACCCGAGCCGCGCTCGCCGGCGCTATCACCCAGGCCGAGCGCATCGCCCAGGGCCATCCCGCTGACAGGACCGTCATCGTTTTGGCGACCGACGGTGAGCCGTGGTCGTGCGGGGTGAGCAGCTGGGATACGCGGGTTGCGGAGGTAAACGCCATTGCCCTCGACGTCGGGCGGGTCCACGACCGCATTCCCACCTACGTCATCGGCGTAGGACCCAGCGTCGACTTGCTCCACCAGGTGGCGGCCGCCGGCGGCACCGACCATGCACTACTGGTTCAAGTCGGCGACGCAGCGCGCACCAAGTCCGAGCTCACCTCGGCGCTCTCGGCCATCCGCAAGCAGGTCTCCACCTGCGAGTTCGCCATCCCCACACCGGGCGACGGTCGCACCATCGACGTGAACAAGATCGCGGTGGACCTCGAGATGCCCAACCAGAGCATCGAGTCGCTCACGTACAGCGCCGACTGCAGCGCCGCCGGCGGCTGGCACTTCGATGCGGAAGACGCCCCGACCCGCGTCGTCCTCTGCCCCAAGACCTGCGACGCAGCCGCTGCCAGTGGCGGCACCACCCAAGTTTCCTTCCATTGTACCGACCAACAGAAAGTGAAGTGAGCCATGCCACAACGTGCAGTAAAGAACATCGACATCCACGAGGTCATCGACGCCATGGAAATGGCCGTCGACGACCGCTTCCGCACCTTCGTACCGCCGCCCATCAGCGGCATCCACGAGAGCGGTCACTTCGACCCGGCGCTCGCGCTCCCGGTCGTGCGCCCCACCGGCACCTCCGCCGAGATCCTCCTCGAAGAGATCGAGGCCTGGTTCTCCACCGCGCAGTGACCATGGAGCGGGCGCGTCACGCATGACGAGGCGGTATTCGATGGCGCACCACGGCGCAACTCGGCCGTCTCGTCATTGGGGGGACGTGCGGCTGGTGACGGCTCAGTCGATGAGCGCAGAGAGCATGGCGTTGTAGGGCGCGCTTCGCCCCAGCCAGAGCTCGAAGGCCAAGGCGCCCTGTCGCGCGAGCATGCCGAGCCCGTTCGAGGCGCGAATCCCCGCTTCCTCCGCCGCCGTGAGAAACGGCGTCTGGGGCGGGTTGTAGACGACGTCGAAGGCCACCGCCGAGACAGGCACGTCGTTCCAGGCGACCGCGGCGGCTATCTTGCGACCGTCGTCGGCTCCGTGCATCCCTGCGCTCGTCGCTTGTATAATACACGTTGCGCGCGTGTCGCTGTCCGAGGTCGAAAGTGGCCGGCAGACGATCTCCGCACGCAAACCGAACTTGCCGAGGCGCTCGCCGAGGTCGGCGCTCAATCGCTGGCCGGCGCCGGGGTCGTTTTCGAAGGCGCGGCCGCGGATCTCGATGCGCTCGGTGGAAAGATCTCGGGCGAGGGCCACCACTGCCGATCGCGCGGCGCCCCCGGAGCCCAGGATGATGGCGACCCCGCTGGCGAAGCTCGCCTCCGGCGCCAGGTTGCGCAGCTCCTCGGTGACCGCCGCCACGTCGGTGTTGTAGGCCTTGAGTCGACCCCGCGAATTGCGGGTGATGGTGTTGGCGGCGCCGACCATGGCCGCGCCCTCGTCGACCTCGTCGACCAACGCGAGCACCGACTGCTTGTGCGGGATGGTGACGTTGTAGCCGTCGAAGAGCCCGCGCCGCAGCTGCTCCATGGCCGCCGGGAGATCCTTGGCCTCGACCCGCCGCGCCTCGTACCGGTGGGGCATGCCCAGCGCCGCGAAGCCCGCCGCGTGCATGCGCGGCGATTTGGAGTGGCCGATGGGGTCGCCGATGACCGCGAAACGAAGCGCGCTCACGGCTCACCGACCTTCGACGGCGCGACGACGCTCTCCACCGTGGCGCGGAGCTCGCCCTCTTCCAGCACGATGCGCAGCGGATCTCCCTTCGTCACGTCGGCCGCCCGACGCAGCGCGTGTCCGTCGCGATCGAGCGTGATGGAGTAGCCGCGCGCCAGCACCTTGAGCGGGCTCAGCGCATCCAGCTGCGCCGACGCCCTTCCGAGCCGCGCGTGGGCCCGTGCGAGCGAGCGTCGCTGCGCCGCCTGCAGCCGCAGGAGCGAGCCGTCGACGAAGGAGCGCTGCTGCGCCAGCACCCGACCCGGATGCCGCGCGAGGAGCCGCGCCCGCAAGGCCTGGGTGGCGCGCCCTCGACGCGTCATGGACCGCCCGAGGGCGCTCTCGAGACGACCTCGAAGCTCGTCCACCCGCTGCTGGTGCGCTGCGAGCCCCAGCCGTGGATCGCCCAGCTTGCGCTCGATGCGCCCCAGCAAGAGCCGCCGCCGCGCCACCTGCTGGTGCATGGCTCGCTCCAGGCGCCCATGGCGCTCGCGGAAGAGGGCTCGCACCGCGGCGCGATCGGGCACCACCAGCTCGGCCGCCTGCGAGGGCGTGGCGGCGCGCGCATCGGCGGCGAAATCCGTGAGGGTTACATCGACCTCGTGGCCCACCGCGCTCACCACCGGCACCGCGCAGCCGGCCACTGCACGTACGAGCGCCTCGTCGTTGAACGCCATGAGATCGTCGCTGGAGCCGCCGCCGCGACCCACGATGATGACGTCGACGCCCTTCACCGTGCACAAGGCCGCGAGCGCGCGCCGCACGGACTCGGCGGCGGTGGGACCCTGCACCGTGGCCGGCGCCAGGAGAATGTGCGCGCCACCCCGGCGAAATGCCACGTTGCGAATATCGTGGATGACCGCGCCGGTGCGGCTCGTCACCACGCCGACGATGCGCGGCGAGCGGGGCAGGGGCTTCTTCCGCGCGGGGTCGAAGAGGCCTTCTGCCTGGAGCTTCTCCTTGAGGCGGGCCAAGGCCTCCAGCAGCGCCCCCGCGCCGCGAGGCTCCACCCGATCGGCCACGAACTGCGTGCGACCGCGCGGCGCCCAGTAGGTCATTCGACCGCGGAGCTTCACGCGCGCGCCGTCCTTCACGCGATCGCGCATGCGCGGGGTGAGGCTGGTCTTGTAGATGACCACGTCCACCGTGGCCTCTTCTTCTTCGTCTTTGAGTGTAAAGTACAGGTGTCCCCGCGGCGCCGGCCGCGCGTTGGTGATCTCACCGAAGGCCCACACGGGTCGCAGGAAGCGATCGTCGAGGGCACGCTTGGTCATGCGCCCGAGGGCGCCGACGCTGATGGCCTCTTCCGCAT
>JABFRG010001242.1 GCA_013141295.1 Polyangiaceae bacterium | reverse complement strand
CCAACGAGCAGCTTCGGGTCCGCCAGCTCTCCGCGGTCGCCGGGCTAACTTCAAACTGGAACACGGCGCGGGCGCTGGCTGCGGCATTGCCATCGCCACTGCCGGCGCCGAGGTTCACGGCGGAACCGAGGACCTGCACCAACGTCGTCTCGCTCACGCAGGTGTTCGTCGGCATACGTGTGTATTATTCACGGGCCGGCGTACCGGATGGATCTGCAATCCCCAACGCTTCCAGCGTAAATCTCTTCTTCGCGGGCTCTCCGCTCTCGAACGGCGAAGCGTTCGGCGTCAAGAACGTCCTGGATGGCTGCCAGATTCAGAGCGTCGAGACCACGCAGCGTGCGGTCTCTCGCGTGCCCGATGCACCCGTCATCGTGGGCAAGCTTTGCGCCGGCGCAGACACCGTAAACATCGCGGGGCTCGTCCCGGGCGCGCTCGTGGAAATCCAGCAGGACGGCGTGGTCGTTGGCACCGGGTATGCGGCCGCGGAGCAGGCGCCGTTCAAGATTGCGCCGCTCGGCGCGTCCCGCACCATCCGCGTGCGCCAGGGCTTGTGCACGCCCACCACATGGAGCGCCTTTTCCGGCACCGTCACGACCGGGTCGACGTCCGGCGCGCTACCGCTTCCGACAGTGGAGCCGGTCTACGACTGCGGTCTCGTGGCGCGCGTGCGGAACGTGGAACCCGGCACTCGGGTCGAGATTCTGTCCAACATCAATGGCACGATGGGCACGGTCCCGGTGGCCGTGAACGCGACCATGGCCGATCCCGTGGACGTGCCACTCAATCGCAAGGCCGCTGCCGGCGAAACGCTGACCGCCAGGGTGAGCGGATGCTCGCAGGCGGCGCGCACCTCCGCAGGTGTGCTCGTCGAGCTGGCTCTCGTGCGGCAGCTCGCCTTCTCTCCAGCGCCGGAGGCGTCCACCACCTTCGTGTCGCTCGTTGGCGCGGTGCCCGGCGCCACGGTGGAGGTGCTTCATAATGGAGTCGCGGTGGCGTCGGCGGTGGCGGCTTCGGACACGCTGACCATCGAGTTGCCCGAGTACCTCGGTCTCCTGCGCGTCGACGACCGGCTCGTCGCGTACCAGTACTTCTGCAACCTCGCCAACGTGTCGCCCGACGCAACCGCCAACGCGGTCGCGTTCCAGCCCTGGCGCGTGATCAACACGAGCCTCGATATCTTGGCAGTGCACACCGCGGTATTTCCCTCGGGCCGGGTGCTCCTCTTCGGCGGCAGCGAGCACAACCACGAGCCCAAGGCCACGCGGAACACCAACGCATCGCGCGTCTACGATCCGGTAACGAATACGCTCACCGTCGTAGGCTCCCCCAACTTCGACCTCTTTTGCTGCGGGCACGCCATGATGGCCGACGGCCGCCTCATGGCTGCTGGCGGAACCATCGACTACCCGGTGGACCAGCCGCCGGGTGGCACCTTCGATCCCACGCTGTGGGTGGGCGCCCAGGGCGCAGCCATCTTCGACGATAGCCTTGGCACCTGGACCCGTGTGAGCGACATGGCGGGACGCCGCTGGTACCCGAGCCTGGTCACCCTGAGCGACGGCCGAGTCGTCGTTGGTGGCGGCGCCGACAAGAGCGGAGCCTCGTACTGGGAGACGTTCGACCCGGCAACAGGCAACTGGACGACGATGCCCAGTCCCAACAACGGAAACTACTACCCACGCCTCCTTGTGGTGCCTGGCGGAGTGCTCGACAACCAGCATGGGTCGGACGCGCTGCAGCCGGCGATTGTGAACCCCGCCAATGGCGCGCGGACGGTACTTCCGCCTTACCTGGATACGCGGCAGGTCCCACCTGACAATCTGACGCCCTTCCATTTGTACAACTACGGTGTGTTGCTGTTGCCCATCACGGCCACCACGACCACGCCAGAGGCTCTGTTCGTCGGCGGTCAGATGGACCGCCCCTACACCATTCGGGTCGCGGCCGGTCAGTCGTGGACCTCGCCAGCGCCGCTCAACGACAAGAATCGCTTCGATGCCTGCGCCAGCTACGTCGCTGATGGCACAATACTGCTCTCGGGCGGCGGTGTTCAGAGGACGGCCGATGGCGGAAGCGATCCGCGAGCGGCAGAGCAGTTCGTTCCAGCGACGCGCACGTTCGTGCCCCGCGAAGATGCGGCCTTCGTGCGCAAGTACCACTCGTGCACGGTTCTGCTGCGTGACGGTCGCCTGCTCTCTGTTGGCGGGCAGAAGGCCCCGCCGCTCGGCAACTACCTGGGCAACAACCAAGGTGGCTGCGCCCAATGGCGGAAGAACCCCGCGGTACCCACGTGCGACGCCAACGTGTATCCGATGGAGGACTACCGTCCGACCTACTTGCGCGTTGGCCCGCGGCCGACTATCGCCTTCGCGCCGGATTCGATTCCGCGCGGAACGCCGTTCGTGGTGGGTTGTCCGCAAGCCTGGGATATCACGCGGGCGCTGCTCCTTCGCGTATCGAGCTTCACCCACGCCGGCAGCACAGACATGCGATGCATCGAACTTGCCATCACCGGACGTCGACTCGGTGCCGTGACTCTCGGTGGCACGCCGGCAAGTGCCGAGCTCGTGGTGCCTGGCTTCTACTTCTTGTTCCTTTTGCGAACCTCGGGCGCGGCGTCGGTCGGCTGGCCCATCAGGATATGAGCGTGAGGGCATCATGAAATTGCAGATCACTCGAAGGGAAATCCTCGGTGGAGCCATCGCAGTTGGCGCCGCATGGGCGTGCGGCGAAGTTGCCATTGCCCCGTCTGTGACCGAGAAGCACCTGAAGGACCCTCGAGACCTCCGGGCGCTCGTACAGTCACCGAGAAACCTTATTCTCACGCGCGACAGCCTTGTTCTGTACGCGCTCGCCTCGGAGGGGGCAATCGTCGCAATTCCTCGCGCTGGCGGGCCGCTGCAGGCCGTTGCGAAGGCAGACCCTATTTCGCTGGCCCAGTCATCTGGCCGAGTCGTGTTCAACCATTTTTCAGGCTCGGCCGGCGGAAAGACGCAAGTCTTGGAAGTTGCGACTCTGGACGGCAAGGAGCGACGAACGCTCTACGAGGCGTCTGGCGCACGGACGTGGCTCGTCACCAGCTCCTCCGATCGGGTGGGCTGGCGCGATAGCGACTTCGCACTTTGGGTGCTCGACGGCGATACGTCACGCAAGCTTTCTGCGGGTCCAGCCTACGACGCTTACGTTACCGACCTAGGATTCCTTTGGGAAGTGGCGCCGCCATACGATGCCAGGGTGCTGCACCTGACAGACTGGGATGGAAGAGACCGGATCGTGGAGACGCTGCCCCAGGACGGCGCTGGGGCGTTCGGGGTCGGGTCGCAGTTGCTCTTCGCCGACCGCAAGGGATTCCGGCGCCTCATGACCGGCAAAGCGGACGACTACCTTCCCTATGGTGAGCTCATGGCGAACCGGGCCGGCTGGGCCACCGACGGCGAGCGCCTCGTTTGGTCCAAGGTCACCCGGGTCATCGACCAAGGAAACTACAAGGACCTGCGCTCCACCGTATACATGGCCTACCCTGCGCGACCTACCGTCGCGCCGGTGGTCCTGCTGGAAGACGTGCGCAGCGTCAGCGAGCTCGCGGTCGACGCACGGGGCATCGCATGGGTGGAGAACGTCCTCGGCCCCGAATACGCCACGCCCATCCTCATGATGGCGGACTTCGTGTGAACGCGCGACGCGGCGCCTCACTCACGGCGCTCGCCGTCGTCAGAGCGGCTCTGCGGAGACCAGATCTGAGCGTGAGGGCATCATGAAATTGCAGATCACTCGAAGGGAAATCCTCGGTGGAGCCATCGCGGTTGGCGGCGCATGGGCTTGCGGCGAAGTTGCGATTGCCCCGTCTGTGACCGAGAAGTGTCTGAAGGACCCTCGAGACCTCCGGGCGCTCGTAACGTCACCGAGGAATCTGATCCTCACGCGCGAGAATCTCGTTCTCTACGCGCTCGGAATGGACGGTGCGATTCTGGCGATACCGCGCGCCGGCGGCCCGGTACGGACCGTCGCGAAGGCCACCGTTCTGTCGATGGCACAGGCCCTGGGCAAGGTCTTCTTCGTGACGTTTCAGGACGACCAAAAGCAAGACTCGAGGTTCCTCAGGTCGGTGGAGCTGGACGGCAGCGAAAACCGCGTCGTTTACCAGGCCGTTGGGGGACGCGACTGGACTGTGAGCAGCTCTTCCCAGCATGTCGGATGGTCAGACAGCAATCGTGCGTTCTGGACGCTCGATGGAAGCGCACCTCGAATGCTGTCCAGCGGCCCCGGCGACTTCGCTCAGGCCACCGATCTGGGCATGATCTGGGAGCCTGTTTCACCCTAGGGTGCATATCCAGCGGCGGCATGATCATGCGGCGAACGAGGCCGTATAGGTTGCGTGGAGTTCCTGGTGAAGGCCGTCGAAACGGCCCGAGAGAATGGCCGTCCGGAAGAGCATGACGGTCTGT
>JABFRG010001283.1 GCA_013141295.1 Polyangiaceae bacterium | reverse complement strand
GCCCTGGCGGGTGCGCGCGCGGGAACCTTGCCGCCGGTCCCCGCGGCGTTCGATCCCCGACGCCGTTTGGCGGACCTGTTTCTCGGGCGGGCGCCAGCTACGCAGGCGGACCTTCAGGCCCTCGCGGGTCGCCTCGACGGCGACGACTGGATCGTGTCCCCGTGAAGGTCTTCTCGGTGGACGGCGACGACGTGGCGCTCCTCCGCGACGGCGCGCAGGCCTTTCCCGCCATGGAAGCGGCCATCGCCGGGGCCACCCGCGAGGTGCTCCTGGAGATGTACTGGGTGGGGGACGACGTGGTGGGTCGGCGCTTTCGCGATGCGCTCACGCAGAAGGCGCGCCAAGGCGTCCGCGTGCGCGTGGTCTACGACGCGGTGGGGAGCCTCACCCTGCGTCACACCTTCTGGCAGCCGCTCATCGAGGCCTCCGGCGAGGTCTTCGACTACCACTCGTTCTCGCCGTTTCGTCCCACCTTTCGCCTTCGCAACCTGGAGGAGCGCGATCACCGCAAGCTCTTGGTGGTCGACGGACGCACCGCCTTCACCGGCGGCATCAATCTCGCGCGTCCGTGGCTGCCCATCGACGAGGGCGGCGACGGATTTCGCGACGACATGATCTCGGTGGAGGGCTTCGGCGCCCAGGAGCTGCGCACGCTCTTCTACAAGACCTGGCGCAAGCTGGGCGGCGTGGCCCCGAAGGATCTCATTCCGGTGGGACGAAGCCGGCGCCGCCGGGTGTGGGTGCTCTCGTCGCTGCAGAAGAAGCGGAGCCTGCGGCAAGAGTACCTGGTGCGCATTCGCACCGCGCAGCACAACATCGACATCGCCAACTCGTATTTCGTGCCCGATCGCGCGGTGCGGGCGGCGCTGGCCCGGGCAGCGGCCCGGGGCGTGCGGGTGCGCATCCTGGTGCCGGCCCGGGGCGACGTGCCCATCGTGCAGTTCGCGCTCGAAGGCTTCTTCGACCGCTTGCTCCGGCACGGCATCGAGGTCTACACGATGACCGGACCCCTGATGCACGCCAAGACCGCCATCATCGACGACCACTTCGTCACCATCGGCAGCTACAACTTCGACCACCGCTCCTTCACCAAGAACCTGGAGCTGAACGTGGCGGTGGAGGACGTCGCCTTCGCCACCCACGTGCGCGCCTTCTTCGAAGAGGACGTGCGGAAGAGCAAGCAGATCGTCCTCGCCGAGTGGCTCCGGCGATCCCTGGTGCGAAGGCCGGTGGAGTGGGCGGCGCTGGCGTTGCGGAGGCTCTGGTGAAGCGGCAGGCGCGCACCTACGGTCGTGCCGCGGGGTTCGCCGGCGTCACCGCGGCGCTCCTTCCCTTGTATCTTGCACGTATGCGCTTGGCCCAGGCTCGCGGCGAGGCCCAGCGCCCGCTGCGCGACGCGTGGATTCACCGGTGGACGACGCAGCTCCTCCGGCTCTTCGACATCGAGGTCGAGCTGGAGAAGGCGCTGGGGCCGCCGCCTCCGGCCGGGCGCCTGGTGGTCGCCAACCACCGTTCGGCCATCGACATCGGCGTGCTCCTCGGGACCTTCGGGGGCCGCATGGTGAGCCGCGCCGATCTCTCCGGCTGGCCGCTCCTGGGCGCGGCCGCGCGGGCGGTGGGCACGCTGTTCGTGGACCGCCAGAAGGCCCAGAGCGGCGCCGCCACCATCCGCATGATCAAGGACGCGCTCCGCTCCGGCGACACCGTGCTCCTGTTCCCCGAGGGCACGACGTTCGCCGGTGACGAGGTGCGCCCCTTCCACGCCGGCTCGTTCCTGGCGGTGAGCCACACCCAGTCCGAGATCGTGCCGGTGGGCCTCGCGTACTCCAAGGACTCCGACGCCGCCTACGTGGACACCACCTTCGTGCAGCACCTCGGCCGCATCGCCCGCTCGGAGCACACCCGGGTGGCGGTGGTCGTCGGCGAACCGATTCGCGCCGGCGACGACAAGACCAAGGTGCTCGCTGCGCGCTGTCGGGAGCGGGTCCAGGAGCTCGTGCACGAAGCGCGCAAGCGCGTCGATCGAGACCGAGCCTAGAGCACCGTGCCCTAGCCGCGGCGCGACGGACGCGGACGCGGGATGCCCAGCTTGAGGCGTCTTTCCCACAGCGTCTTGCGGGAGATGCCCAGCGCCGCCGAAAGCTCGAGCTCGTTCATCTGGTCCTGGTTTTCCCGCAAGTAGCGCACGAAGTAGCCCTCGAGCGAAGCGTCGCCACTGGGCGGAGCGGCCGAGCTCGTCGGGGCCGCCGGCGTGCCCGGACTCGACGGTCGGTCCGGCACCAGCGAGAGCTGCGCCGCCTCCACGACCTCGCCGCACATCACTGTGGCACGAGAGATGGCGTGCTCCAGCTCGCGAACGTTGCCGGGCCAGTCGTGCGCCAGCAGCGCGCGCTCTGCGGCTGGCGAGAGCACCGGCGCACTGCGCTTCCAGCGGAGGGCGGCTCGGCTCACGAAGACCCGCGCCAGGAGCAGCACGTCGGCGCCTCGCTCCCGGAGCGGCGGAACCGTGAGCTCCACCACGCGCAGGCGATAGTAGAGATCCTGCCGGAAGGCTCCGCTCTGCACCAGCGCCGGGAGATCCCGATGGGTGGCCGCCACCACGCGCACGTCGACCCGCCTCGAGCGAACGTCCCCCACCCGGCGCACCTCGCTCTCCTGGAGAAAGCGAAGGAGCCGCGCTTGTGCCTGGGGCGAGAGCTCGCCCACCTCGTCGAGAAACAGCGTGCCGCCGTCGGCCGCCTCCACCAGTCCGGGGCGGTCGGCGTGGGCCCCGGTGAAGGCGCCGCGCGCCGAGCCGAACAGCTCCGCTTCCACCAGGGCATCGGGAATCGACGCGCAGTTGACCGCGACGAAGGGACGCTTCTTTCGCGCGCTTCCCTCGTGGAGCGCGTGCGCCACCAGCTCCTTGCCGGTGCCCGACTCCCCGAGCACCAGCACCGGCGCATCGGTCTCCGCCACGCGCGCGATCTTCTGGAGGAGCTCCCGGTGCGCCGGCGACTCGCCGAGCAAGCGGGGCCCTTCGACCTTGGAAGGCGGCGCGGAGTCGGGCCCGCGACGCGCCCCGCGCGCGAGCCGGGCCACCGCCGAGAGGAGCTCGTCGGGATCGAAGGGCTTCGAGAGATAGTCGGCTGCGCCCTGCTTCATGGCGTCGACCGCGGAGCGCACCGAGGCGTAACCGGTGACGAGGAGCACCGGCGTGCCCCCCGCGAGCGGCAGCAGATCGGTGCCGAGGCCGCCCGGGAGCCGCAGATCGGCGATGATCAGATCGAACGGCCCGCGGTCCTTCAGCGCGGCCTTCGCCTCCTCCACGTTGCCCGCCTCGACCACCACGTCGCCGGCGCCCTCGAGGAGCGTCCGGACCTCCCGACGCAGCAGGGCCTCGTCTTCGACGACCAGCACGGTGCTCATGAACGCGGCTCCTTGGGCAAAGCATAGGTCGCTTCTTCGGCGCTCGCGAGCGGAAGCTTGACCGTGAAGACCGTGCCGCGGCCGGGCGCCGAGTCGACGGAGATCTCGCCGCCCATGTGGCCGACGAACTCCCACACGACCCACAGCCCGAGGCCGGTCCCCTCGCCCGGCTGCTTGGTGGTGACGAAGGGCTCGAACACGTGGGGGAGCACCTCCGGATCGATGCCCATGCCGTCATCGCGCACTTCCAGCTGCACCCGGGCGTGGCCGGCTTCGTCGATCACGGCCGCATGGATCTCGACCACGCTGCCGGCAGGACTTGCGTCCACCGCGTTGGCCAGCAAATTCAGCACGATCTGCGTGAGGCGCGTCCCCTCTGCCCGCACCCGGAGACCCGGCGCGACGGCGCGCACCACTTCGACGTCGCGGCCCACCAGCGAGAGAAGACGCACCGCATCGTCCACCGATTGCGCCAGGTCCACCGGCTGCAGCACCACCTCGCCGGCGAGCCGGCCGTAGCCGCGCAGATCGCCGAGGATGACGCGAATGCGCTTCCCCAGCTGGAGCGCCTCCTCCACCGCGGCGCGCGTCTCCGCACTGCGCTCGCCCGCGCCGTCCATGGCGCGAATCCGCTCGAGGACCAGGAGCAGCGCGGTGAGCGGATTGCCGATCTCGTGCCCCACGCCGGCCACCAAGCGTCCCAGCGCACCCAGGCGATCCTGGTGCGCCACGTGCTCCTCCAGGCGGCGCTGGGCGGTCTGATCTTCCACCACCAAGAGCCGCAGCGGCCCTTCGCGCGCGCCCCGCCGCAGATGCAGGGTGCGTCGCTCGCCACTCGCCCCCACGAGCCCCGTCGGCTCGCCCTCGGCCAGGGCCGGGCCCCACGGCTCCGGCAGTCGCTCGAGGGTGCGCCCCACCACGTCGCCCTCCGTCAGCCCGGTGATGGCGCCCATGGCGCGGTTCCAGAGCACGACGTCGCCCCGCTCCCCGAGCGCGACGACGCCCAGCGGAAGCTCGTCGACCACCCGCCGTAGCCACGACC
>JABFRG010000018.1 GCA_013141295.1 Polyangiaceae bacterium | reverse complement strand
GCCTCGACCGCGCGGGACTTCGGTTTTTGCCACGTGCGGGGCGCACGGCACCCGTTCCGAGCGTGTGGTAACGTCTGCGTAATGCCGACCCGTCCGAGCCGTCTCGCGGCGCTTCGGCGCACTCAGCTCCTCGACAGTCAGCCGGAGCGCGACTTCGACTTGCTGACGCGGCTCGCGGCGCACTTGCTCAAGAGTCCCGTGGCGCTCGTCTCGCTCGTCGATGCCGAGCGTCAGTTCTTCAAGAGCGCGGTGGGCCTCGGGGAGCCGTGGGCGTCGCGCCGTGAGACTCCGCTGAGCCACTCGTTCTGCCACCACGGAACCGAAGCACGGAGCGCGCTGGTGGTGCCCGACGCGCGCGAACATCCGCTGCTCAAGGAGAGCCCGGGCATCACGGAGCTGAAGGCCATCGCCTACGCCGGCGTGCCGCTCTTCTTCGACGACGAGGCCATCGGCATGCTGTGCGTCGTCGATCACGAGCCGCGCGCGTGGTCCGCCGAGGACGTGGCGCTCCTTCACGACCTGGCGCACAGCGTGGTCGCGGCCATCGAGCTCCGCGTCTTGCTCCGGGAAGCGCGCGAGCAGCGATCGCTCCTGGAGACGGTGCTCGAGAGCGTGGGCGACGGCGTGCTCGCGGTCGACCGGGAGCGCGGCTATATCGTGGTGAACGCCGCGGCGCGAAAGCTCTTCGACACGGCGACAGTGCAGCCCGGTTTGCCGATCCGGACGGACTGGGGACCCATGCACGCCGCCGCCTATCCCGACGGTACGCCGTTGCAGTCGCAGGATGGCGTGCTCAGTCGGGGGCTTCGGGGAGAGGCCACCGACCACCTCACGTTCACCCTGCAGCGACCGGGCGCGCATCGGCCCAGCTGGGTCGAGGCCACCGGCCGCCCGCTCCGTGACGAGCGTGGAGAGCCTTTTGCCAGCGTCGGCGTGTACCGCGACGTGTCCCAGCGCGAAGCCCAGGCGACGGCGCTCCTGTCCGCGCAGGAGCTCCTCGACCAGACCGGCCGCCTCGCCGACGTCGGCGGTTGGCGCCTCGATCTGGCCACGCTGCGGAGCGAATGGACCGCGCAGCTCTATCGCCTCTTCGAGGTCTCGCCCGACGTGCAACCGGACCTGGAGTCGGCGCTTGCGCACTATGCCGCCGAGGCGCGACCGATCATCCGCGCCGCACTCGAGAAGTGCTTCCGAACCGGAGAAGGGTGGGACCTCGAGCTCCCGTTCGTCAGCGCCAAAGGTCGCAAGTTCTGGGGGCGCACGCGCGGCGAAGTGCAGCGCAAGAACGGCGTCGCTACCCACCTGGTGGGCGCCCTGCAAGACATCGCTCAGCGACGAGCGGCGAAGCAGGCGCTCCGGCGCGAGCGCACCTTCCTCGAAAGCGTCCTCGACCGTCTGCCCAACACCGCGGTCTTCGTCTTCGGAGAGAACGGCACCGTGGAGCGTGCGCATGGGGCTCTGGCGTTGGCCCCCGCCGATATCGTGGGAGCGCCCATCGCGAGCCTGGGCACGGACGCGGAGAGGGCGCGCCTCGCAGGCGCCGTCCGCGAGTGCTTCCTCGGTCGCGACACCACGCTCGACGTCAAACGCGAGGGCCGGCGCATCGAGCTGCACTTCGCGCCCCTCGCCACCGAGGAGTCCGGGGAGCGGCTCGGAATCGCCATGGGCTACGACGTGACCGAGCGCGACGCCCTCCGCGTTCGGCTCGCTTCGCAAGAGCGCCTGGTCACCATCGGAACGCTGGCCGGCGGCGTGGGTCACGAGATCAACAATCCGCTCGCGTACGTCACCGCGAACCTCGAGCTGGTGGACGAAGAGCTCCGCGCCATCGCGAACGAGGCGCCATCGAGCCGTTTCGAGGAAGTGTTCGAGATGGTGACCGAGGCGCGCGGCGGAGCCGATCGCATTCGCAAGATCGTCCGCGGGCTGCTCTCGTTCTCGCGGGAGGCCGATGCGCTGATGCCCACCAACGTCGTCGACGCGCTGGAGATGTCGATTCGCATGGCGATGCACGAGCTCCGCGCCCGGGCCACCGTGGTTCGTGACTTCAAGCCGGTGCCACAGGTGCTGGCCGACGACACCCGCCTCGGCCAGGTGTTCATCAACCTGCTCACCAACGCCGGGCAGGCCTTCGGCGACCGACCGCTCGAACGCAATCACGTCTTGGTCTCCACCTGGACCAACGAAGATGGCAATGCCGTGGTGCAGATCGCCGACGACGGGGTGGGCATGACCCCCGAGGTTGCGGCGCGCATGTTCGAACCGTTCTTCACCACCAAAGGTGTCGGTCGTGGCACCGGGCTCGGCCTCTCCATCTGTCACAACGTGGTGACGGCTCTGGGCGGAGAGTTGGTGTGCGAGACCGCGCCCGGCGAAGGCGCCCTGTTCCGCGTGACCCTCAAGGCGAGCGACCGACCCAGCGCCCCGAGAGTGGCCGTCGCCCCGGCCTCCACCGAGGCGCGCGGTCGAGTGCTGGTCATCGACGACGAGGTGGGCATCACCTCCGCGGTCGCTCGTATGCTCAGCGGGCAGCACGAAGTGACGGTGCAGAACGACGCGCGCGCGGCGCTGGCGCGGCTCCTGGAGGGCGCGCACTTCGACGTGATCCTCTGCGACATCGCCATGCCCGGACTCCCCGGACCGAAGCTCTACGAAGAGCTGCGTTCCAAGCGCCCGGAGCTCCTGCCCCGCATCGTGTTCATCAGCGGCAGTAGCCCGCACGTGGAGGCCAAGCGCTTCCTCGAGAGCGTGCCCAACGTGCACGTGGAGAAGCCCTTCAGCATTCCCGAGCTCCGGGCGGTGGTGCGGCGATACGTGGCGCGCGGCTAGCTACTTCTCGTGAACGAGCTCCGGAGCGACGCCGACTCTCCAGACGTGCTTCCCGCGGGCCTCGCACATGCGCTTCGTTGCGGGGTTGGTCTTGGGGTCGCAGTCGTAGCGCGACGAGAGCTCGAAGCCCCAGGCCTTCACGGCGAGTGTGAGGCTCCCGACGGTGCCGTCCGGAAGCGCCATGCTTCCGTGCTTGCGCAGCTCCACGGTCAAGCTTGCGTGCACCCGCTGCGATGCAACTTCCTTCACCGTGAGGACGCGCGCCACGTAGATGCCGGGCACGTGATTGGCGCCGCGCTCGACGATGCACAGCGAAACGTCCGGCGCTGGATTGCAACAACCGACCGCTCGTGAACGCTCCAGCCGCGCGCAGCTCGCGGACGCGGACCAGGGGCCGATCACGGCACCTTCCGCCTCGGCAGACGCATCTGCAGGCGCCGATGCGTCCACGGTCGACGCGTCGACCCGCGCCTCACTCGGATCCCGAAACCCCATGGGCACAGGGTCTGGATGCCGTTCGCTTTCGTCCGGGCCCGCGGCCCGCCGGACGGTTTCGTGCCCGCAGGCGATCGCCATCGCCAGAAGCGCGGGCAAGCTCATCCACGGGCGCCAGGCGGAACGCATGGATGAGCCATATCAGGAAAAGCCAGGCCCTTCGAACCACGGTTTCTCACGGGCCGATGAAGGTTTCGAGAGGGATCGGCCGAATGGTGGCGGGCACGATCGCCATGGAGTACGCGCAATGCAGGATGAACGAGCACTCGCGCCTTCGTGGCTGGGCGGCGGGCCGTTGACGCCGCGCGCGCTGCGCCTGGTGCCGAGCGTCCTACCGGCCTCGCGCCCTTCGCGCGACACCGCGGCACTCGTGCGCATTGCCGCGGGTGACGTCGGCGCGCTGGGAGAGGTGTACGATCGGCATGCGGCAGCGCTGCTGCGCTTCGCCTCGCGGGCAGCCGGTCCCGGCGACGCCGAGGATCTGGTGCAAGGGACCTTCATGGTCGCGCTGCGGGTCGCAGGCACTTACGACGGCCGCGCCGAGTCGGCGCGATCGTGGCTCTACGGCATTCTCGCGCGCCTCATGCAAGAGCGTCGGCGATCGCTGCGTCGCTTCGCCCGTGCGCTGATCCAGTTGGCCGCGCCTTCGCCGCGCGCCCCGGTCGACGCGAGCATTCCCCTGCGCCCCGACCTGCAGCGAGGGCTCTCTGCGCTCTCGGAAGCCAAGCGCGTGGTGGTGCTCCTGGCCGAGGTCGAGGGCTACAGCTGCGAGGAGATTGCCGGTATCTTGCACATACCCGTGGGCACCGTGTGGACGCGCCTGCACCACGCCCGCCGCGATCTTCGCGCCTTCTTCGGGGAGCGGGCCGAGTGAAGCGCGCATCCTGCGATCGCGTCTGGGAGGTCGAGGCCGTCCGCGACGGACGCCTGCTGGGTGCTGCTCGTGCCGACGCGCGGAGGCACGCGGAGGGGTGCGAAGTGTGCGGCGCCGACACCGCGTACCTCGAAGCGCTGGCGGCCGGACTTCGGGCGATGCCTTCGGGGAGCGACGACGAGGTGGCCTTGCGGCGCTTGCGCGGGCGAGTGCTCGCAGCGGCCGATGCCGAGCTCGCCGCTCGGGCCATGGC
>JABFRG010001170.1 GCA_013141295.1 Polyangiaceae bacterium | reverse complement strand
CCTACGGGTCGCCGGCGACGCGCGGTACACCATTGCGCGTGTAGAGTGCACTCACTCGCTGGGGCGCTTACCCGCGATGGAGTTCAGCGAGCTCGCCCGCGACGCCGCGTACCTCGCCGGCGACCCGTAGGCGCGCCGAGCACCCGCACCGACATACATTGTCGGCCTTTCCTGAAGCACGAGGTGTGCCGCGCCACGGTCGCGGTGCCGTCTGCTCCCGCACCCGCAGGGCGCCAGTCCAGAGACGTATTGCCGCCCTGAACGTCCACGGATACGCTCTCGACCGTGGGCGAAGTCATCCGCTGGCCGAAGTTGGGCAAGGAGCCGTCTCGATGGATCTGGGGTCCTGCGGCGGACCTGATCCTGATCTGTGGCGTGGGCTCCCTTGCGTTCGCTCTGCTCGGGGGGATCGCCACGGTCGCGTGGCGGCCATCTGCCGACCTCATCGTCATCGGCTTTTTGCATTTTGGTGTACTGTGCAATTATCCGCACTACGCCGCCACCTACTCCCTCGTCGTGCGCGAGCGTCACGAGAATCCTCGAGCGTTCCGCGCGCTCTTGCTCGCCGCGGCGGTCATGGCCGGTGTGGTCGTGGTCGGGGTGTTCCGCCCGGCCATCGTTCTGCGTCCATTGACTACGCTGTACCTATGTTGGTCGGCGCACCACTACGCCGCGCAGCACTTCGGCGTGGCGGCCATGTACTCGCATCGACGCGGGGCGCCGCTGTCGGGCGCCGCGCAGCGCCTTGCCCGGTTCGCGTTCCTGGCGGTGGGCGTGTTCTTGATGCTCTCCCTTCTCGATGACGGGCGATCCCCCCAGGCCGTCGACGATCTGCGCAGCGTACCGTTGCAGGTGCTGACGGGCGTGGGCTATCCGCTCGCTCTCGGCGTTGGCACCATCGCCATCCTCGCGTTCGTGGCGGGCCACTTCGTCGCGCGCAAAGAGCGGGGCCGCGGGTTCGACGCCATGGTGTGGGTCCTGTTCGGCACCAACGTCGCGTGGTTCATCCTGCCGCGGCTCCGGCTACCGGGCACCACCGTTCCGTGGACGGGCGACCTTGCCGTCTGGCTACCCTACGCAATCCCGTTCTTCCACTGCACGCAGTACCTGGCCGTGTGTGGGTGGCGCGAGCGCACCCGCAGCGAGGTTCGGCCCGTCTACTGGTTCATGGCGCTCGTTGCCGTGGGCCTCGTGTTGTTCGAAGGCATCGCCCGTATGTTGCCGCACGTGAGCTCGCTCGACGAAGCCGGGGCCTTCATCCTCGTTCCGGCCGCCCTCAACGTGCACCACTTCTGGGTCGACGGTCGCATCTGGAGGCGTGGCGACAAGAAGCCGTCGACCACCTCACGCGCGCCGTCACCACTGGCGGCCTAGTGTACCGCCGCTTCGCGTCGGACGAGATTCGGTAGCGCCCATGGATTCGCGCGCGCCGGAACCTCAGGCGGGGACGCTGCTGGCGCTTGCCGCGGGCGCAGCCGGCCTGGTCGCGCAACTGGGCGTCCTTCCGTGCAACGACGTGTGGTGGCACCTCGCCACGGCGCGCCTCATCGTGCGAGACGGCGCCATCCCCACGGTAGACACCTTCACCTTCACCGAGGCCGGGCAACCCTACCTGAACCAACCCTGGTTGGCGCAGCTCCTCCTGTTCGCTCTCTTCCGCGTCGGCGGCGCTGCGCTCTTGCTGTTCGCGAACGCAGCGGCCGTAGGTGTGGCCTACGCGCTCTTGGGACGCCTCGCATGGGAGCGATCGCGCAACGCAAGGGCTGCGGCGTGGAGCCTCATCCTCGGGGGCATGCTGCTCGGGGCGGACAACTGGGGCGTCCGCCCGCAGACGCTCGTCTTGCCCCTTTTCGTGGGCGTCCTCGTCTTGGTCTCTCGGGGCTTTCAGTTCGAGGGGACGGCGGATGCCGCGATGCCCGCGACCTTCCTCGGGTGGACGCGCGCGACCCGCTTTTGGCTGCTACCGATCTTCGCCGCCCTGTGGGTGAACCTGCACGGGTCCTTCGCACTCACGCTCGTCGTCCCTGCCCTTGCATTGGTGGGGGCCACACTGGAGCGGATCGCCGGGCAACGTCTGGGCGCCGACGCAGCGAAGCGGAGCGTGCGGGTTCCACTTCGGTTCGTTGCTGTTTGGCTCGCGCTCGCCACACTCGCATGCTGCGCCAATCCACGCGGCGCGCATGTGTTCACCTACGTTGCCCATCACGTCTCGACCCGCGCCAACGCGTTCAATCTCGAGTACCTCCCGCCCGAGCCTTTCAGCTTGGGGGGGGGCGCCGTGTTCGCCGTCGGATTGGGCGCCGTGGTCTTGACGCTACGTTCGCGGCGTCTCCCGGCCCTCGCCGAGATACTCGTCTTCGTCTTCTTGCTGGTTCAGGCCGTGCTCGCGCGTCGTGCCATCATCTGGTTCGGCCTCTTCGCTCCGCCCTTTCTCGCGCTGCGCCTTGCCCCGTTGCTGAAGAGCAAAGAGACGGACTCGCCGCGCCTGCGGCTCGATTGGCGGCCGCTCACGGGCTTGGCGATTGCGGTCGTGCTCACCTCGCCCTGGCTGCGTGTCCACCTCTTCCACGGGGCACGAGGCCGGTTGCTCGACGCCGCCACGCCGGTGGCCGCCGTGGAGAAGCTGCGCACGGATCCGGCCGCCCCTTCGCGGCTCTTCCACGACCTCGAGTATGGTTGCTACCTGGAGTGGGCTGCGCCGCAGCAGAAGGTGTTCATCGATACGCGTTTCGACTTCCACACGGGTCCACTGCTGGAGGACTACGTTGCCATCTCCCGCGGCTCGCTCGCGCGTCTAGACGCGTACGACATCGATGGCGTGCTCCTCGATAAGGTCGAGGAACGTGCGCTGGTGGACGTCATCCGCAAGGACCCCGCGTGGGAAGTGCGCGTGGACGACGACATCAGCCTGTACGCGGTGAAGAGGAAGGCGCGATGACGGACAGCGCGTTCTCCCGGAGGTGATACCTTCGCCGGACGCCGATGCGCTACACCATTCTTCTCTCCCTCGCGTTCTCGGCGTGCATCGGTGGGGCGTGCGTTGCGCCGGCTCCGCCCAAGCCTCTCACCCCCGGCGACGCGCGCGGCCAGGTCGGTGACTTCGCGCCCGAGGTCAAGGACGAGGCGACCTGGAGAGCGCTGGCTTCACGTCCGGGCACCGAGCACATGGCCCGGACCGAGGTGGTGAAGGTGATCCTCGATCGCTCCGACGATCGCATCTACTTCCTCGAATCGAACCGCTGGCCGATTCACTTCTTCTTCGCCGAGCGGTTCCTCGACAAGCCCGGCCTCAAAGTACAGGAGCAGACCGCGTTCAACATCGCGCAGTACAAGCGCGACGACCGCCGCTTCGTGCTCGGAAGCCTCACGCATTTTCTCGACGGCGACCGGTGGGTGTACAACCTCTTCGCCGGTGACACGTTCCCCATCGAGCGTACCGCAGAGGCGTTCCGTAAGGTCCAGGCGAAGGTGTATTTCGGCGCCAAGCTCGCCTATCGGCCGGTTCCGCCGGAGCACGAGAAGAACATCGACAAGGTTCGAGCCCTCATGCCGGTGCTCACCACCGACGAGCTCTTCGGGAAGCTCGTGTACCAGCCGCTGGAGCTCGGAGAAGCGTTCGGGTACCTGCGCGTCGTCCCGAAGGGAAAGGCCTTCGACCCGCACACGCTTCGCCCCTACGACATCGTCGTCCTCGGCGATCAACCGGAGGACATCCCGGTCGTCGCCGGGGTCGTCACCGACAAGCTGCAGGCGCCGCTCGGACACATCAACGTGCTCTGTCACAACCGAAAGACGCCGAACATGGCTCTCCGGGATGCGTCCGAGTCGGCCGAGGTGAAGGGGCTCGAGGGGAAGATCGTTCGCCTCTCCGTGAATCCCCAGGGCTACAAGCTCGAGGCGGCCACGCAGCAGCAGGCGGAGGCCTCCTGGAACGAGAAGCGGCCCAAGAACGGCTTCACGCCGGAGCGAAGCGATCGCGCGGCCGGGCTCCCGGTCCTCGCCGAGCTGCATCGGAACGACGTCGCCCTGGTCGGGGCCAAGACCGCGCAGCTCGCCTACACCGCGAGCCTCCTGCCGAAGGGCGCCACACCTCGCGCGTTCGCCCTCCCCATGTACGACTACGTGCGGTTCATGAAGGAGAACAAGCTCGACGCGAAGCTCTCGAGCCTCCTCGCCGACCCGACCTTCCAGAAGGACCCCGAGGTGCGTCACAAGACCCTCGACGCGCTCCGTGACGACATGATGAAGGGGACCATCTCCCCGGACACCCTCGGTCGGCTCGGTGCGCGCATTCGCGAGATCCTGCCGAAGGGCAAGGTTCGATTCCGCTCCAGCACCAATGCCGAGGATCTCCCCGGCTTCAACGGCGCCGGTCTCTACCGGTCCACGCGCGTGAATCCCGACGACCAGAAAGACGTGATTCGCGGTCTCCTGGAGGTGTGGTCCAGCACCTGGCTCTGGGCCGCCTTCGAGGAGCGCGAGTACTACCGCATCGACCACAAGACAGTGGGCATGTCGGTTCTGGTGCAAGAGTCCATCGACGACGACACCGCCAACGGTGTCGCCATCACCGCGAACCCGTACAGCCAGGGCAATCCGGGATTCTTCATCAATGCCCAGCTCTCCGGTGGCAGCGTGACCGGCGCGAAGGGCGACGAGATCCCCGAGCAAATTCTCTATTACACCTACGACACGGGAAGAGGATTCGAGCGTCTCTCACGGAGCTCGCTCGCGAAGGGGCAAGTGCTCATCGACGACCCGACGGTGGAGGAGCTCGCCAAGGACCTGGCCGCCATCCAGCTCGGCTTCACGGGCGACTCGTTCGGGGCCACCGGCAAAGCCGTCGACGTCGAATTCCTCGTTCGGAAGAGCGCGCCGAAGGTCATCATCGTCCAGGCCCGGCCCTACACCATGACGTGGCCGGACGAACGACTCTGGCGCGATGGCGACGGCAAGCCCGTGCAGGTGCCGTGAGCCGAGGTCCGCACTCGAGCCCGCCCAGCTCGCGGACCTATCACCGCGCAGTGCGGTCGAGCGCCGTCGCGCTGCTGATGTTCGGATTCGCCGAAGAGATCGCCATGCGCTTCGTCCCGGCGCTGATGCGGTCGATGGGGGCGAGCGATACGACGATTGGCCTCCTCGGGAGCGTGCGCGATCTCTGCGACGCGGTGCTCGCCTATCCCGGCGGCCGCCTCTCGGACCGGTGGGGCCCGACGCGGACCCTGCGCCTGGTGGGGGTCATCAGCATCGTCGGATATCTGATCACCGCGGTCGCGCCGAATCCCGCCGTCGTCCTCGGCGCAGCGGTGCTCACCATGGCGTGGCCCTCCATGGGTATCGTGGCCACCTTCGACGTGGTCGCCCGGGGCAAACGCGATGCGATGAAGGCCTTCTCCACCCAGGCCATGCTGCGCCGCGTGCCGATGGTAGTCGGTCCGCTCCTCGGCGCTGCCCTCGTGACGCGGTACGGCTCCGGCTACGGCACCCGCGTCGCGATGGTGCTCGCGGCGCTGCTCGCCATGGTCGCGGTAGGAGGATTCGTCCGGGCCCTCGGCACGGGGCACCGCCGTGCCGCGCCGCCGTTCCGCCCGCTCGTCACGCTGAAGGCCATGCCGCGGCCGGTGCAGGTGCTGCTCGCCTCGGACATCCTCGTTCGCTTCTGCGAAGGCCTGCCCGACGTCTTCCTCGTCGTCTACGTGATCGAACAATCCAAGCAACCCGCCTCCGTCTTCGGCGGCCTCATCGCGCTCCGATCCATCGTCTCGATTGCCAGTTATCTCCCCGGGGTTCGTCTCGCTCTTCTATTTCGCCGGGAGACGGTCGTGGCACTCGGATTTCTCGCGTATGCAGGATTCCCTCTCGCGATTGCCTATGCCACGAGCTTGAAATGGCTCGCCCTCGCGTTCGTGGTGGGCGGACTGCGCGAGATCGGCGAGCCGGCGCGCAAATCGCTCCTGGTGGAGCAGGCGGGAGACGCCCCGGTCGGCGACGTGCTCGGCACCTACCTGCTCGTACGCGGCGTGATGGTGGCGGCGGCGGGCCTGGTGGGCGGCGCGCTCTATGCGATGGCGCCGGCGCTCCCCTTCAAGGTCGCGACCGGCGTCGGCCTCGCGGGCGTGCTCTTGTGGGTCGCGCTCGGGTTCCGGCGACGTTGAGTCTCAGCGGCGCGGACGTTCGAGCAACTGCAGCTGCACCGGCGCACGGTGGTAGCTCCGCACCACGCGGGTGAGCACGACCTCGGGTGGTGGCGTGGGCTCGTCCAGGTGGAGCACGTGAACGAAGGGGTCGGCGCCGCCGCGCTGCGAGGCCGGCGACGACGTGGAGGGCGGGGGCTCTGCGCTCAGGGCGTAACCGCTCGCCAGAGCGAGCAGCGCCAGGAGCACGAACGGGATGAGGATCATGTGTCCGCATGCTGCATGCTGCGGGCCACGCGCCCCTTCGCACATCGGCCGGGGAATCCTGGGCATCTGCGCCCTGGCTTATGGGCGCGCCCGGGGCGCGCGAGCTTCCTCCGATTTCTGTGCATCACCTCCGTCGTGGACGTGTCACCGATGCGGGCGAGCCCCCGCTCTGCCCACACAGGAGAGCTCATGAAACATCGCTACCTCATGATGACGGCGCCGTTGACCTGCCTTCCACTGCTGGCCTGCTTGGTCGACGGTGACGGCAGCGGCACCGGTGGCGGCGCCAGCGTCGCCACCGCCTCGCAAGCAATCAACGGGCCGACGGCGCACGACGCAGAACAGTGGAAGCTCGATCGGGCAGCGGTCGTCCGCACACCCATCCCAGGGTCGAACCCTCCAACCAACGACTTCTGCACGGCGACGCGGATCGCCCCGCGATACGTCATGACCGCCGCGCACTGCGGCGCGAACACGACGACGCAGGTCAATTTCTTCACGACCGGTCCGCGCTTCGACAACTCACCCCAGGCGAACGTCCTGTCCGTGAAGATGCGCCCCGGAGTCTCGAAAGACACGCTCGCGGATTCCAGCGGAACGCTTGCAGACTTTGCCATTCTGCAGATCGATCGAACGATTCCCACTGGCGATATCGCGACACTCGCCTGGACGTACCCGGGCAGCGGGCCGTGGGGTACCAAGGTCGGCGCCGGCCGCGGCAACGACAATGTGGCCAATATCGGGCGCCTCTTGACCATCGACGACTGGATTCGCACCGACGACGACACCAGCGGGCCGTTTCGCACGGGGCGTAACTTCGTCAACCCGGGTGACTCCGGAGGCCCATTCTATCTCGATGGGCGCGTGCTCGGCGTGCTTTCTACCGAGGACATCTATGCGCGCTACACGAGCGTACGCATCCACCTTCCGTGGATTCTCGGCGCGATTGGCTATCAGTGGGGGGGCCAGCGGCCCGTTGCCGACAAGGCGCAGCAGGGGCACATCAAGGAGGCGATGCTCGCGCCGGAGTCCGTATGTCAGTATGCCTGCGAACAGCAGACCGCGTGTCTCGCGTACAACTACGCTCCGGTCACCGGAATCTGTTCGATCCTCGATTCGCTGAGTGGAGCGGTATCCTCGGCGCCGGGCTATCGCTACGGTCTTCACTATGGCAAGGGTTCCTCGCGCACCGGCGACCCGGTGGCCTACGCGCGATCGGGTGGGATCAGTGCGGTCGTTCATCGCAGCACCGACGCGCACGTGCACGAGCTCTCCTTGGGTACCGGGTCGTGGGCGGCGGGGGACCTGTCGCAGGCGCAGCCGTTCGCCGGGAACGTGGGAAGCGCGCCCCTTGCCTTCGGGCGCTCCACCGCCTACGTGCGCTCCGACGGGAGCAATGCGGTGGTCTACCGCACCACGTCCGGCAATCTCATCGAGGTCGCGCTCACTTCCAACTGGTTCTGGCGCAATCTCACCAGCGCGGCCTCTGCCCCGGCAATCGCCGGAGATCCCGCAGCGTACGTTCGCAACGACGGCGTGAACGCGGTGGTGTTTCGCGACGGCGTGGGGAGCATCCGCGAGCTCACGCCGGTGGGCGATTCGCCGAGCGGGGGCTGGAAGCAGACCAACCTCTCCGCCGTTCCCGCCCAGATCACATCGCCGGCCCCCGTCGCAGCGAGCAGCTTGAGCGCCTACCTACGATCGGATCACTACAATTCCATCGTCTATCGGGGGCCCGACAATCACATCTACGAGCTGTATTCGCGAAACGGCGTGAACTGGGACTTCGGCTTTCCCTGGGCCAACGCCTGGGCGGCGAACGGCTCGAGCAATCCCGTCGCGGCGGTGGGCAATCCGTTCGGATACGTCCGGCACGATGGTACCAATGCCATCTTGTACCGGGGCTCCGACAATCATGTCTACGAGCTTTGGTCGAGCTCGACGGGGTGGCAGGTTGGCGATGTCACCGGCCTCGCGCACGCGGCGTCCTGGCAGCTCGCCGCGGGCGATCCGAGCGGGTACGTGCGCGCCGATGGCACGACGGCTGTCGTTTACCGGAGCGTGAGTGGCGACATCATGGAGGTCCCGCTCAACTCCACCACCGGATGGCAGACCGTCGGCGACCTGAGCTCCTGGGGCGGAAACGCCTGGCTCGGTCTCGCAGCGGGCGATCCGGTGCCGTACGTGCGCGCCGACGGCACGAACTCGGTGGTCTTTCGCGATGCGTCCAACCGCGTTCGCGAGCTGACGATGACGGGCCCCGGCTGGCAGGCGTGGGACCTCACGTTCGCGAGCGGCGAGACGCCCTGAGTACGGGCGTTGCGTTCCGGAGGCTCGCGCCTCCGGAGCGACGGTGATGATGCCCTTTCAACGGGGCATGGTCCGGCACGCGGAGGCCACGTCGCCGTCGACGAGGACGGTGTCGATGCCGCAGGGGCAGTCGTAGACGAGGGTGGCGTCGCACAGCGTCTCCGACAGTTGATCGGCGCTCCGGGTGCACGTCACGGGGCCGAAGGGGACCGACGGGTCGCGGGTGCAGGTGAGCTTGCCGGCGCGCGTCTGGTCGAGCAGCTTGGTCATCCCCGACTCGGGGTCGCCGGTGTACCGGCGCTGGCCCACGTACGGATTCGCCGGCGCACAGCCCCACGTGTTCGGGCGGTTGTCGACGGCCGGCAGGGTCGCCACCAGCACCGCGCGACACGCGGGCGCCACCACCGGCAGCCCCTTCACCGGGTTCGTCACCGGCGCTTGCACGACGAGCGCTTCGCCGACCGAGCCCACACCTTGCTCGCTGGTGGGCGCCTCGTCGTCGCGCGTCGCGTCTGCGTCGGCGATCGCGCATCCGTTCAAGGAGGCGAGCGCGAGGGTCGAGAGAAGCAGGGCGACGGGGGAGGCGAAGTAGACAGTGCTCATGGGGCTCCTTGTGGCGGGGTAGGAACGAGCGGCTCGTTGCCGCCGTCTTCCTCCACCGTAAGGCTCCACCGCGGGCCGTGAACCCACGCCCATTTCATGGGTCCGATAGCCCGCGACTATGGCAAGTTATCCAGCGAATACGGGGGCTTGTCGCTCAGACGACGGCGCCGCAGCAGCGCTTGTATTTCTTGCCGGAGCGGCACGGACAGGGGTCGTTGCGGCCCACGCGATTGGCCGCGACGATCGGCTGCGGTGCGCCGTTGGTCGACGCCGCGAGCACGCCGTCGAGAGCCGCCTGGCGCACCGGCAAGAAGTCGGCGCGGGTCTCGAGGATCATGGGCGTCAGGTCTTCTCGAATGACGGCGAGGGTGTTCTTCACCTTCGAGAGGCGCTTGCGATCGTCGGGCGAGACCAGGTCCGGCTGCTCACCCAGATAGGCGAAGGGCGCCACCAGGCTCCAGCGGGCCGGCTCGTCGCGCCACAAAGGATCGAGCGACGCGGTGGCGGCGTAGGCCGCAGCGAACGACTTGCACTCGTCCTCGTCGTCGGGATCCGGCGCCAGCGTTTGCCCGCTGTCGAGGGTCTCGATGACCTCGTTGAGCACCCGAAAGACCAGGCCCAGGAACGCCTGCATCCCTTGGGGATCGAGATCGCCGAAGCCGCTCGGCATGACCAGCTCCATCCACTGATCCGGTGTGATGCGCCCGGGCGCCACCGCGGCGGCGTGGAGCACACCCAGTAAGCCCTCGGAGTCGAGCGGCGAGTGCGCCTCGAGGAGCTCCTCGAGGAAGTCGAACTCTTCATCGGAGAGCGGGGTCTTGAGGATGGATTCGGCCTGCACCGTCGCACCATCCCAGGCCCGGGGCCCATGCGCAACAGGCTTCGCGCTCAGCGCGACGTGAGGCCGTTGCAATCGGCCACGAAAAGCCGGGTCGACGTGGTGCGCACGTCCCAGGAATTGCCGGCGCAGGTGGACTCCAGGAGCGGCGTTCGCGTCTTGGTGGTGGGGTCCAGGAGCGTGAGCACGGCGCGCCTTGCGGCGTTGACCTCGGTGTAGAGGAAGCGATCCCCGTAGAAGCCGTCGCCGCTCACGGGGCTCGGCGAGATGGCGGTGAGGTTCGCCTGGTTGCCGTTGGTGTCGAGGCAGCCGAAGGTGCCCGAGAACTGGGTTGCCCAGCACACCCGGGCGCCGTCGCCGCGCAGGCGCTCGAAGTTCACCTGCGGGAGCTGCTTGGTGGGGGCATCGACGGTGAAGGTGACGATCGTGTCCCACGACTGTCCGGCCGGGCGCGGGCCCTTGGTGCAGCGCACGAACCGTCCGCCGAAGGAGCAGCGCGCGCTCAGGCCTTGGTCGGCCCGGATGATGAAACCGGCGGCGGTGCGAACGCCCACCGTGACGCCGTCGAGGACCTTGGTGGACTGGAGACCCGCCGCGGTGATCGCGTGGAGCCACACCGAGCCGCTGGGCTGGCCGATGGTGGCCGGGTACCAATCGAGGAGGTACTGCCCGTCGGCCGAGAGGACGTGCTGGAACATGCCCACGTGCGGAGCCTTCGCGCCGTTGGAGAGGTCTGCGGTGGTCCCGGTGACCGGGTCGAGCAGCGTGAAGTAGATGAACGAGGAATAGAACTGGGTGTCCTGGGTGAAGGCGTCGGGGTCGTGGTGGAACACGAGCACCTTGCCGTCGGGGCGGGTGCGCAGCTCGAGACGCGGAGAGATTGCACCGACCGAGTACAGCTCCTTGGGGGCGGCGTCGGGGGAGAGTGAGAAGACCTTGCTGGCGCCCGGATTGGCCGCGATGAGCCGGTTCTGCGCGAAGACGAAGCTGCCATAGCTCCCCACCGGCGTGGTGGTCGAGGTGCCGCGCTCGGGGGAGAACGCGACCACGTTGTCGCCGCTGCGGTAGGCGAGAATGCGCCCGTCGTCGCTCAGCTGGGGCTCGGACGTGGCGCGACCCGGCGCTTGCCGCACGGTGCCGTCGGCGCTGCGCACGAAGACGTCCTTCTCGAGCCAGTTGCTGGTGGCCACGGTGTAGGCCACGGTGCCGTCCTCGGCGAGGTACACGCCGCGGGCGGTGGGGGTGGCGATGACGTCTTTCAGGACGGGCCTCGATGCGTCGAGGTCGACCACCGATACCGCCGCGGGCCCGATGGCTGCGTTGTGCGTCAGCGCGAAGTGACCCGCCTTGCCCGGCAGCGCCGCCACGGTCTCGTTCGCCGGATAGGTCGCGAGGACCTTGTCGCCCACCGTCCGCGATGCGTAGTGCACCTCGGTTCCAGCTGCGGTGCGCGCCACGAAGAGCACCCGCGACTTCGAAGCGCCCAGCATCTCCACCGGCCCGGCGTGCAGCACCTTCGCGGCGGAGAGCTCTGCGCTCTCTGCGCCCTCGTCGCCTTCGTCGGCGGTTTCGGTCGCGCAGGCGGCGGGGAGCGTTGCGAGGAGCACGAGCGAAGTGACGAGGCCGAGGTGTTTGAGCACGTTGTATCTCCGGTGGAGTGTGGTGCGCTGTACGCGAAGTAAGTGGAGATGTACTTACCCGCCATCGCCCGGCGCGCCGTCGTCCCCGCACGCCAAACGGCGGAGGCTCGCG
This sequence comes from Polyangiaceae bacterium, assembly GCA_013141295.1. GTDB lineage: Bacteria > Myxococcota_A > Polyangia > Polyangiales > Polyangiaceae > JABFRG01. Next base: position 10,017 of record JABFRG010001170.1, on the reverse strand, counting down.
CCATGGTCCGTACGGTGCGTGCGGCCGAGCGCAGTGCGCTACCCACAGCGCAAGCCGCTCAGGCGGCGCCGCAGCACTTCTTGTACTTCTTGCCGGAACCGCAGGTGCATGGGTCGTTTCGTCCCACTTTGGCCGCGGATTTCACCGGAACCGCGGGCGGGGGCGGCTCGTGGAAGGCGTCGCGAGCATCGAGGATCACGTTCTCGGCGTCCTTGCGGAGATCACCCTTGTAGCCCGCCTTGGCCTCCATGCTCGCGCGTAGGTCGGGCTCCACCAGCTCCGGGCGTCCCGCGAGGAGCGCGAAAGGGGCCACGTAGCTCCAGTTGTCCGCGTCGCCCTTCCACTGTCCGTCGAGCTGGGCGGCGAGCACGAAGCCCGCGGCGAAGGAGGCGAACGCATCGGCGTCCTCCACCTGTGGCAGCAGCGTCAGATCGCGGGCCACCAGGTCGTGTACCTGGTTGTGCAGTCGCAGGAGCTGCGGCAAGAGCACGCGCATGTCGTCCGCCGAGTGCACCGCGCCGTCGAACTCGATCAAGCGCAGCCAGTCGCTCGGGGCGAGAAGGGTCGGCGCGATGGCGACCGCGTGGAGAATGCCCAGCACGCCGGAGAGCCCGAGGGGCGTTTGCGCCTCGAGCTGCTCGTCGAGGGCTTCGAGCTCGTCGTCGGTGAGCGGTACGGTCAGGTCGGGTTCGGTCGACACGCGGCGCACGATGCCGGGAATGCACCGCTGGCGCAACGAGGATCGTGCGCTTCGGGTTTACCAGTAGCTGCCCGCGCGCGGGTTCTCGTTGATGAGGACGAGGCGCTCGCGCGGCGCGTTGAGCATGTCGACCAGGAAGAACCGAACCTTGTTGGTTCCAGCTGGGTACGCGACGTCGACGTACGCGCCGGGGGCGATGTCACCGGTGTCGATGGGCGGCGTGCCCGGGCCGTCGATCTTCCGGGTGTTGAGATCGATCGGAAGGAATTCGGCATACTCCGGTGTGAACAGCGAGCGCAGGCGCCGGACCTTGCTCGAGTCGTTGTAGATGCGTACGGAGCCGGGAGCCGCCACCACTCCGGGACGGAAAGGCGACCCCGCATAGTTGCCAATCACCGCATCGGCACCGGCCGGCGGCATGCTCAAGGGCCGCTCCCAGTTTCCGTCCGCTTGCCGGAAGCACATGCTACCCGTGGAGGGCACCCCTTCGGTCGACTTGGCGTCGACCTTCACGGCGAGGGAGCCGCACACGATGCCGGAGCTGAAGCCGCCGCGGTCCACCACCGTGACCTGCACCACGAGATCGTTCTGGCCGTCCTGGAACCACTCACGCTCCACCGGCACGCGGGTGCCGATGGCGATCTTCGAGTCGCGATCGGTACGGTACACCTTGTGGAAGACGCGCCGCTTGGTGGTGAGGTTCTCGATGCGAAGATCCACGTGGTCGAGCCCGAGGTTCGAGCTCAGCACCTCCCACGCCACGCCCACGTAGGTGAGCGGCCTCGCCACCATCAGGTCGGTGGTGATGGTGGGGGAGGTCCGCGGCGGCAACTCGATATCGCCCACGGTAGGGGAGATGGTGGGGGCGCGGCGGCGCTCGCCGAGGGTCGTCACCACCGGGCCGGTGGTGGTGATGCGAATGGCCGGCGCGATGGGGTAGTCCTGGATGATGCCGTTGCGCCAGATGCGCTCGATGGAGACCTTGGCGGTGATGTTGGGATCTTCCTCGAGGTTGCCGGACGGCGTCTTGAGCGGATCGGCCACGTCGGGCGCGAGCGACGACGCGCCGAGCGAGCCCGCGCTGTAGTCGAAGGTGCCCGCGAGCTCGTCGGCGCTGCCGGCGTACTTGGTCCAGCCCGCCTCGTTCAGCGTGCCCGCGGCGAGCTTGTCGAGGAGATCGTCCACCGAGACGAGGTAGGCGTCGGCCTTGGCCGAGAGCGGGGCGTCGGGCACCGTGATGAAGTAGGGCAGGGCGTTCATCACCTGCGCGGCCTCGCTCCCCTGCACGATGATGCCCTGCACGATGATGCCCTGGGCCGAGAGGCTCTTGCGCAAGCGGTCCACGAGGCCGTTGATGGGGTCTTCCGGCTTGGGGCCGATGGCCAGCACGCCGAGGCGCGTGAAGGTGGTCTTGATGAAGGCGTTCGCCGCTTGGAGCTGGCCGTCACTGGGCGCCGGCGCCGGGCGAATCTGCGAGAACGCGAAGCGATAGAGCGTCGCATCGGGGGGCGTATCCGGATACATACCGTTGGTCTGCGTCACCTGGCTCGCGCCGAGCGCGGTGGTGAGGGTGCTCGCGGCGCCCACCAGGTCGGCCAGCTCCGCGGCGTCGAGGCCCTTCGCTTGCTCGAGCACGTTCAGGTACGAGAGCAGCGTCTCCGCCAGCGCCACGCGGCCCCACGCGTGCTGCACCGCCATCATCTTCTTCAGCGCGTTGCCCAGGGCTACCTTGTTGCGCTTGTACTCGTTGATGATCGCCACCGCGGTCGATGCATCGGGGCAGCCGAACTGCCCGTTGATGCAGGCGCTGGTGTCTGCGGCGCGCTGCACCTCGGCGATGGCGCTCACGATCAAGAGCGGATCCTGGAGCGGGAGCAGGCGATCTTGCGCGGAGAGCTCGCCGTTGCGACCCTGCACGATGATGGCGTCGACCTTGCTCCGGGCGTCGGCGAAGGAGCCGACCTTGGGGTCGAAGGTCGGCTTGACGCCGCCATCGGCGCCGCCGCCTTCGCCGGGACCCGCGGCGTCGACCGCCGGTTGCGTGGAGCTGCTCGTGTCGCATGCGACGGCGAGAGCGAGGAATGCAGCGACCGGGAGGGAGAAAACGAGGGGCTTCACCCTATTGAAGCTACCCGGCTCCGTCACGGGTGCATGTCACCAGAACTGCTTCCACAGAAGTGATGACGGGTGTCGACTCAGGGGGTGGGTTCCACGCCGGCGCGAACCTTCGCGCGCAGGGGAAGGAACGTGTCGCGGGCGTCGAGGATGTCCTCGCCGGCGTTGTCACGCAGGCCTACCATGTAATCCGGCCGCGCTTCGATCTTCGCGCGCACCTCCGGCTGGACCAGCTCCGGGCGATCGGCCAGGAGCGCGAAGGCCTCGGTGAATGCCCAGTAGTCGGGATCGCCAATCCACACCGGATCGAGCTGGGCGGCGGCGATGTAGCCCTTGGCGAAGGAGGCGAAGCGCTCCACGTCGTCCACCTCGGGGAGCAGCGCCGCGTCCTCGTCGAGCATGCCCACCACCTCGTTGTAGAGGCGCACCACGTCGGGGACGACGGCCTGCATGTCCTCGGTGGAGTGCACCGCGGCGTCGAACTCCACCAGGCCGAGCCACTGCTCCAGGGGAATCGTGCTCGGCGCCACCGCCACCGCGTGCATCACCCCCAGGAGCCCATCCATGCGCAGCGGCGTCTGCGTGTCGATGAGGGCTTCGAGCTTGTCGAACTCGTCGTCGGTGAGCGGCGTCAGTATCGTAGGGGGCGGTTCCACGCATGCACCATGCCGGCCCCGCTCCCTTCCTGCAACGCTGAACGTGAAGAATCTTGCGCGCCCCGGCTGTCAGGGCAGCGTGCCGGCGTCGAGCGATGCGCAAGTCCCCGCCGGCGTGCACATGGTCAGCTGCCCGCTGATTCGGCAGCACTCCTCGTTGGCCTTGCACGATGCCTTGCTGGTGCACGAGCCTGGCGTCTCGATCTGGCACTGGCCTGCGTCGACCTGGGGCCCCGGAGCCTGGCATGCGGAGAGCTGCTTCGTCTCCACCGGCGTGAGCTTGGTGGTCTCGCCGCTGGGGCACTGGAACTCGTACCCGTCGTTCGACATGATCTGCGTGTACACGCCCTTGCCCGGCACGGTGTACGCCTGGCTGAAACCACTCTCGGCGTTCTGGGTCATGACCGCGTCGTAGCACTTCGAGCCGTCGGGCCCGTACGCGGTGGTGGAGACCTTTCCGTCGACGCTGCCCACCACGATCTTCACGCCGTTGGCGTAGGTGGTCGAGGCTTGGCCATCCTGGGTCACCTTGGTGGTGCACGAGCCCGAGGGCACGCCGCACTGGATGGCCGCGCTGAATTCGGCGGCGCAGCCGCTCAGGGTCGGGCCACCCTTGGAGCAGTCGACGGTCACCGGGGTTTCGTCGCGCCATGGGTCCTCGATGACCGTGACGTCGCCGATGTCCACGCAGTGTCGCGTGTCGAGCGTCGCCGGGTCGACGGACCGTGCGTAGGGCTCGTCCTGATCGTTGGAGGTGACGTTCTTCACGACGCCGCCCCTGAAGCCGTGCACCACCGAGAGGCTCACCTCCGACGCCTTCTTCACGAAGATCTTGAAGCGGCCGCCCTCGAGGGATTCGGTCGAGGTGTGGCCCGAGTACGAAACACCCGCGGCCTCCACGTCGGCGCCCGCCAGCGGTTTGCCGGTGGCCTTGCCCACCACGCGACCGCTGATGCACCCGGTGGTGTAAGGCTTGTCGACGTTCCAGAGCGAGAAGTGGGGAACCGAGATGGCATATCCGTCGCCCGCTGCGGGGGCGACTGCGGCCTCCTGCTTCCATTCGCCGGTGGCCTCGTCGAAGCTCCACACCGGCGCGTCGGTCGCCTTGTTCGCGGCGGCGAGCGCAGGGATATGCAAGTCCACGGACTTGCCTTTGGCAACTTGTAGACGCTTGCCACCTTGCTTCACCTGCACGTCGACCATCCCGAAGCTCTCCAGGAGGCCTTCGGCGCCGTTCTGCGTGATGGAGAAGTTCGAGACGCTGCGCGCGGTGGCGGCGTCGTTGGCGGGCACCGGCGTGAGATAGAGCTCCGCCATGCCGGTGACCGGCTTGCCGCTCTCGTCGACGAACGCGTTCGCGGGCGCGGTGAGCTTCACGCCGCCGGCGCCGCTGATGCTGCCACCCGCGGTGGTGTCGAGAGGCACCGGGGCCGCCAGCTCCACCAGCGAGGGGTGGTGCATGGTGAGCTTGCCGTCGAGCACGTCGACCTGTCGCTGCACGTCGAGGAAGCCGGCCTTGGCATAGTGCACGGTGCGCTTTCCGGCAGGCACGCGCAGCACGTACTCGCCCTGCGCGTTGGTGGTCGTCGAGACGTCGCCGGCCGACACCTTCACGCCCTCCAGGGTCGCGCCCTTGGACGAGGTGACGACGCCGCGCAGAGCGGTCACCTTCGCGGCGGCCGGCGCTTCCTCGGCGTCGGGCGTGCACGACGGGAGCCCCGTTGCGAGGAGCGGAAGAAGGAGCGGGCCCAGCAGGGCGGCGCCACGGAGCAAGCGAAGGTGCGCAGTGCGCGGGGTAGAAGGAGAGGTCATGCGGCAAGGATGAGCAACCGCCGTGCCGCTGGAATTTTGCGCGTATCCAAGCCTTTTCGATGGCCGCCGCGCGGACGCTGCGCAACCCGCTGCGCCACCTTTGCGCAACGCTCGGGCTCCGTCGTTCTCGCTCGCGTGCCGCTTGCGCGAGGTGCTCCTCGCTCGCGTGCCGCTTGCGCGAGGTGCTCCGTCGTTCTCGCTCCCCTCCCGCTTGCGCGAGGTGCTCCGTCGTTCTCGCTCCCCTCCCGCTTGCGTGAGGTGCTCCGTCGTTCTCGCTCCCCTCCCGCTTGCGCGAGGTACGCCGTCGTTCTCGCTCGCGTGCCGCTTGCGCGAGGTACGCCGTCGTTCTCGCTCGCGTGCCGCCTGCGTGAGGTGCTCCGTCGTTCCCGCTCGCGTGCCGCTTGCGTGAGGTGCTCCGTCGTTCTCGCTCGCGTGCCGCTTGCGTGAGGTGCTCCGTCGGTTCTCGCTCCCCTCCCGCTTGCGGGAGGGGCCAGGGGGAGGGGACGCACGTCACAATACGTGCAAGATGCATATGGCGAGATGGTCAATTCGTTGTCGCGCAAAACGGCGCGAGATTGGAAATGCACATCGAGCGCGCGAAAGTCGGCTCACACCGCGTGGACGCGGGAACAAACGGCATCATGCACCAAGCCGCGCTCTCGCTCTCTCGACCCACCGCCGTGCGCCTCCGAAACATCGTCGCGCTCGCGTGCGTCGCCGTCGGCCTCGCTGCCACGTCGGCCTGCAGCTCCGGGAGCAACCACGGCTCCTCCTCCAGCGGGGGCAGCAGCGGCACCGCCAACGGGGTCAACTGCAGCGTGACCACCGATGGCTGCCGATGCAATCCGTACGGCAGCCCCAACTCCTTCGTATGCGACGACAGCGCGGCCGACAGCCTTTGCTGCGCCGACTCCGGTTGGCCGAGCTCCGGCAGCTGCAGCTGCCTCAAGCGCGAAGTGAAGTGCGCGATCTCGGGAAGCTCGTGCAACTGCTCGGCGTCGCAGTTCGCCTCCGGGTCGACGTCCACCACCTGCTACGGGGGCGGCACCACCACCTCCACCGCGTCGCCCCTCAAGTGCTGCCTCGACGCCTCCGCCGGCACCTGCACTTGCCCCAACTACAAGGCGACCTGCGCCGGCACCGAGGTCACCTCGTGCAGCGCCTCCTCGCTCGAGCCCAAATGCAGCAGCGGCACGCAGGTCACTGCCTGCAGCACCGGGAGCACCGGCGGCTCCTCCAGCGGAGGCTCCTCCGGCAGCAGCTCCGGATCCTCGGGCGGCGCCAAGTGCTCGCCCAAGAGCGGCGACTGCAGCGGGAGTGGCGACTGCGCCTGCGGTCAGAGCTGCTTCGCCAGCGCGGTGTGCACCAACTGCACCAAGCGCTGCGGCTATAGCTGCGTCACCGACCAGGACTGCGTCGCGCTCCAGGCGCTTCACAACCTGAGCACCAGCTACACCAAGTGCGTCAAGACCAGCCCCAACTTCGAGATCTACCGATGTCAGTAGCGCGCGTCGCAGCCTGCTGACTCGTCGCCGAGGTCACGCTCGGGTGGGTCGCGCCGCGCCGAGAGCTCGAGGGGTCTGGACGCGACGCCATCACGATGGTTGCCGCGAAAAGCCGTGCTACTCCTCGTCCGATTCGCTCTGCGGCGCTTCGGTGGACTCCGTAGACTCGGTGGATGCTGCAGCGGATTCTGCAGCCTCGCACGCGGGGACTTCGGCACAAACAGGTGCCGAACGTCGACCACTCCTGTTGCCAATATGCACCGCGGGATTGCAGTTCCAGCTCGAGGCATCCTGACAAGCACCGCCGCACTCACAGCTCATGCCTTGCCCGCTGTAGAAGCAATGACCCTTCATGGGTCCTGTGTTGATGCAGAAGAAGGAAGCCGAGGCCTCCGCTGCGATGCTCATCGTCAGTGTTGCAAATGCGATCATCAATGGGGTTTTGGCTTTGAAGGACATGTAGTGGTACTAGCGCTCGCCCAATTGCTCCACCACCGTCACTTTCAGACGCGAATGCGAGCGGGATGGCTCCTTCTCTAGGACGGCAGCCAAGCGTTGCGCTCCACGAACGACGTTCGATGCCAAGTAGCAGCAAGGCTGGGCGCACCAGTGGGCGCGCCCGCGCCCGCGCGTCGGCAGCGAAGCGACTTTACTGCCATAAATCGAAAGGTCGCTGGGCACGTTCGGTGCACCCACGAAGAAGCATGTGCTCCTCGCGAGCTCTCGCACCCATCGCCACGGTGGCGCGCAAGTGCGGGAAACGCGAGAGGGAGAAACGAACATGCTTTTTTCTTTGAATAAACCCGGTTTGGTCGCCGCACTCCTGCTCGGCGGCTGCTCGGCGACGCCCGCCTCCACGCCTCCTTCGTCTGCCGACGCCGTCGTGATGGTGGGCTCGGCCGCCGCGGGCGCGTGCCCGATCATGCCCGATGCGCGGCCCTACGCGTTCGGTCTCGACCCCACCGAGCTTTCGAGCTTCGAGTCGCAGGCCAAGACCAACGTGGTGTTCGTCGCCGCCGAGGGCTGCAGCCTTCGCGTTTTGCCCTCCTGCGACGCCGCCGCTTCGCCGGGCAAGCTCGGCGGATATCGCCCACTCTTGCGCACCAGTGTCAATCGCAGTCGCATCGATATCCGCACCACCGGCGAGCTCTATACCCGGTTGCCGGTGGGTGGGCCCGCCCTGCTGCCGCGCCTCGAAGCGGGTGAATCCCTGCACGCCGACTACCTCGTGGTGGGCATGCGGGAGGCCGAGTATGGCCAGCAGTATCGCGACGATCTTGCGGCCCTCCCGGGCTGCGCCGGGGCAACGCACTTCGTGTATGCCTACGCCGCCGGGGCCTTCGCGCTCCACGCCAGCGGGAGTCGCGATGCGCTGCGGCGCGGCGGAGATCTCGAAGGATGTGACGCGCAGGGCGCGGACGCGAGCCGGTGCGAGAGCCCGGTTCGGCTCTACCTGCGGCCCATCGTCGACGGTCATCGCCCACCGCAGGCGACGCTCGACGTCGCGGCTAAGTGAGCATTCGCGTCCACACCCCGGTCCACTCCGGCACGATGTGTGAGCCCCGGGTGGCCACGCGCTCGCGCATGGCTTCTCCGAAGAAGAAGCCCATGATGCGCTGGGCTTCTTCCAGCGACGCAAAGGCATAGCTGGTGTCGAGCACGTGCCGCGTGAGGCCGCGGTCGTGCTCGAAGAGGTGGTAAAGACTCTCCAGCTTGGGGTTCGGCGGCGCCGGCACCGTGGTGCAGGTACCCAGCGTCTCGATGATCACGATGCGGGCGCCCGACGCGGCCACGCGCTCCATCTCGCCGATCATGGCGCCGGCGTGCGGTGCCCAGTCGCCGTCGGAATAGAAGCCGGTCACGTGTCCGATGGTCCAGCCGGCCACCACCGCGTCGGCCACACGGGCGGCCTCGGGCAGCTCCTCGTTCGATGCCACGGCATAGGTCACACCCGGGAGCGCGGCGTGCTCCTCGGCATGGGCGATCATGTGCGCGGCGCCGTCGTAAGCGTGCACGCTGCGGGCGAGGGGCGCCAGAAGCCGCGTGACGCGACCGGTCCCGCAGCCGAGCTCCACCATCTGCTTCACCGGAGCGGGAAAGGCGCGCTCCAGCCACGCGCGAAGGTTCCCCTGATGGTCCTCGTGGCGCACCAGCTCCTCGTACTGCGCGGCGTGGTGGTCGTAGATCTCGCGGTAGCTCGGCATGGGGTGGAGAGTGCCACGCGCGTGGCCGCGGGTAAACGCGCTCCACACCGACATCTTCGGACGCGCGGCCTATGTTGGCCGCAGGCGCGTTCGAAGGAATGCGATGATCTCGTCGCGGGCGGCGCATGTGGGCTCGCCCGCTGCGTCGATCAGGTGGGCGGTGACGACGCTGTGCGGACAGGCCACGATGTCGCGAAAGAACGGTGGCGGGTCGGTGCTTGCCGCGGAATCGGGCAGCACGTGCGGCTCGAAGCGATCACCGAGCGCGGCAGCGTAGGCGGCAAAGCGCTCTGCGGTGCAGAACCGATCGCCGGCGAAGCGATAGCCCATCACCGTGAGGTCCTCACCTTCGAGTCGCTTGCGAATGGTCACGAGCTCGTCCGCGGCAATCTCCAGGCTTCCCGGCGCATCGAACGGGAGCGACGGCTGACACAGCACCGGCGCGCGAACCGCCGGCTCGAGCATCATGCCCAGGGCGAAGTTTCCGGTGAAGCACATGCCGACGGCGCCCACGCCGGGGCCGCCGCACGCTGCGTGCGCCACCCGCGCCAGCGCGCGGAGCCAGCTCGATACCGGGCTCGACGCGTTCCCGCCGAGCGCACGAAACTCGGCGCTCACGCATGCGCGGCGAAATACCTTCAGACCCTCTTCGGCGCTCGTGAGGGCGCCATCGCGACCGAACAGCGAGGGCATGTACACCGTGAAGCCGGCCTCCCGCACCCACCGCGCGAATCGCGCCACGTGAGGGCTGATACCGGGCATCTCGGCCATCACGATGACCGCCGGTCCACTGCCCGATCGATAGACCCGCTTGCTGGTGCCCTCGAACGTCCTCTCCTCGACGTCGAAATCCGCCAACGCATCGTCGCCGCTCAGCTGCATCCCTCCACCATCTCCCACGGGTGTGGCTCTTCTCCGACGGGACAATGCATAGCAGGATCGATCACTTGACTCTCCGCAGTCGCGACTTGGGTGCGGGTAGCGGGTCAGGGATCTTGCCGTCTTCGTAGCGACCGGCGTGGTTG
>JABFRG010000814.1 GCA_013141295.1 Polyangiaceae bacterium | reverse complement strand
GACAGGAAGTCCGCTCCGCGCGTCCCGCCACCCGCCGCGCTCGGTCTCGACCAAAACGCCTCGCTCCCGCCGCCGGCAGGATGACGGTCCCAGGCGGAGCCGCTGACATGGGATATTGGGCGTCTATGAGCCACTCCAATCACGAGTACCGACGCGGAACCACGTGCCAGATCAGCGCCTTCGAAGTGCTCGAGGCGCCGAGAGATCCCGACCACCCTCCCCGAACCTGGATGGCCGTGGCGACGGCCCACGTTTACGACGTCAACGCAGAAGCCCCCCCGCTCACACCCGCTCAAGTGGTCTTGGCGGGCGAGATGTTGCAGGTGGTGACGGCGCGCGCGTTCGCGGACACCGAGGCAGAGGCGATGACGCTGGCCCTCAAGGCACTGCAGTTCCAACTCACCGCTCGCGAGAACCGACCTGTTGGTCCGCCCGAGCCGCAACGAACGAGCGCGAAGCGCGAGACCCCGTGACATCGCGCAGCGGGCGCGGAAATTCGCGTGAGACCGAGCGCGGCGAGGGGCGGCGCGCCCGGAACGAACTTCCTGTTCGTGAGGACGGCCGCTCCTCGCCCCGCGAAGGTATCGCGCGAATTTACCGCCCGCGGAAGACGGGTTTGCGCTTTTGGCCGTATGCCGCGAGGCCTTCTTTGGCGTCGTCGGAGGCGAAGAGGGAAGCTTGCAGCTCGCGCTCGAGGGCGAGGCCTTGCTCCATGGACATCTCGAGGCCGCTCTGGACCGCGCGCTTGATCTTGCCGGCCACGAGGGGTGCGCCCGCGGGGGCGGTGAAGCGGTGCGCGTACTCCACCACCTTGCGGAGGAAGTCGGCGGCGGACTCGGCGGGCCACACCTTGTTCACGAGGCCCATCGCCAGCGCTTCGTCGGCGCTGAGCTTGGTGCCCTCGATCATGAGCTCCATGGCGCGGCCCTTTCCCAGGAGCCGCGAGAGTCGCTGGGTGCCGCCGGTACCGGGGAGCACGCCGAGCGCCGCTTCGGGTAGACCGATCTTCGAATCGCCGGCGCGGGCGATGCGCAGATCGCAGGCCAGGGCGATCTCCAGGCCGCCGCCCACCGCGTGGCCGTTCATGGCGGCGATGCAGAGCTTCGGCGTGTGCTCCAGCCGCAGCAGCGTCTCGTTGGCGTGGAGGCAGAAGTAGTATTTGAAGACCGGATCGGCTTCGCGCAGCATGTTGATGTTGGCGCCGGCGGAGAAGAACGACTCACCGTGGCCCGTGAGCACGATCACCTGCACGTCGTTGTCGAAGCGCGCCTCGAGGATGTAGGCGTCGAGCTCCTTGAGCATCTCGTAGGTGTATGCGTTCGCCGGCGGATCGTGGAACCGGACGATGGCGACGCCTTTTTCGGTCGAGTAGTCGACGAGTGCACCCATGACGAACAACCTCGGCCGCGGGCGAAATAGGGAAGGGGACGGACCCGCGGAGGAGGCCATTCTGTCCCCCACCGGCCCAGGTTTCAACAAGGTTGACCCGCCTATCAAGGCCTCGGGTATAGTGCCTGCGGTCCGCGTCGGCCCCGCTCCCGGGATTCCGAAGCCCGGGTAGAAACCCGGGGAATACCAACGTCCTGCCAGATGTCCCCCCTCATGATGCAGCAAATGTCTTTGGCACGCTGTGCCTCCGTCCTCGGTGTCCTCGGCGCGCTCTCCTCGGTGGGTTGTTCGAAGACGTACATCCCCAACACCGACGTCGAGGACACGAGCGAGAACCGCAAGGTGGTCCTCTTCTGCGAGGGCTATCGCCGGGCCGTGGAAGAGAAGGACGTGGGGCAGCTGCTCAAGCTCGCCAGCGACCGCTATTACGAGGACGGCGGCAACACCAACGTCGAGGACGACATCGACTACGGGGGTCTCAAGGACTACCTCACGAGCTCGTTCCTGAAGACCAAGACGGTCCGCTACGAGATTCGCTACCGCAAGGTCACCTTCACCGAGAAGAAGGAGATCTACATCGACTACACGTACGCGGCGAGCTACCGGCTCCCCGGCGTGAAGAACGACGAGTGGCGCCACGCGGTGGCCGACAATCGCTTGGTCCTGGTTCCGGTGGACGACACCTACAAGATCGTATCGGGCATGTGACGATGCAGAAGGACGTGTTCGTCATCGCGCACGTCTCCGACCTGCACGCCTCCACCTTCGGCGACACGTTCCACGACGGCGCTCGCATGATCCGCCGCAGCGCCAAGCCGCGGCCGGTGGACCCCAAGAAGTACGAAGTGGTGTGGGAGGAAGCCGGCTGGCGGGTGTTTCACCAGCGCGGCAAGAAGGCCTCCGCCATCATCCTCATCGACCCCGAGGACTACGAGCACGCCATCCCCACCGCGCGAAAGAGCGGCGGCGTGGAAGATCCGGTGGAGCGCGCCGCCAAGAAGGCGTGCCGCGTCGAGGCGCGAACGGCCCGCACGCTCTCCAAGGGGCTGCCTTCCAAGGGCGCCCTCGAGTACCTGGCGGAGTCCACCCCCAACAACGCCAACCTGCGCCTCATTCGCGCGGCCCGCGCCATCGATCCGGCGGCGGTCGACGCGGTGTTCATCACCGGCGATCTCACCGACGACGGCGACGGCTACGAGCTGGTGCGCGAGGCCTTTCGTCCGTGGCTCGAGCGGGGCACGCTCTTCGCGGTGCCGGGCAACCACGATCTGTACCTGTTTCCGCTCTTCGGCAGCTCCCGGCCGCGGCCCACCTTCGAGACCAAGCGCGCGGGCTTTCGCGCCTTCGCCGCCGAGCTGGGGCTCGTCCTCGAGCCTTCGGGGCTCTGGCATCGCTACCTGCCGGAGCCGAACATCTACCTGGTGGGCCTCGACTCCTGCGCGCGGACGCAGCCGCGCTTCTTCCGCCACAACGGCGGGGTGGGGGAGGCGCAGCTGTTGGCGCTCCAGGAGATCGCCAAGCGGCCCGAGTGGACCGCTGCCCGGCACCGCATCGTGGGCTTGCACCATCACGTGGTACCGCTGCCGCACGGCGTCGGGCGTCGCGCCCCGTCGGAGATCGGCATGCGCCTCGACGACGCGCCGCGGGTCGCCAAGGTCATGGACGAGCTGCGGGTCGATCTGGTGCTGCACGGCCACCGGCACGTGAGCGAAGAACGGCAGCCGGCGGGCACGCGCTTTCGCATCCTCGCCTCGCCGTCGCTCACGCTGGGCTGCCGCTCCGGCGACGGGCCTTCCTACTGGCGCATCTCGGTGAGCCAGCACATTCGTGTAGAGCGCACGTACTTGTCGTTCGCCCCCATCGAGGACGCGGACGACGCCGTGACCCCCGAGATTGCGTGAGCCTCTCTACTGACCCGTGGCGTCGGAGACGTCGCTGCCGGCGTCGACGACTGCCGCGCCGGCGTCGGGGACCGCCAGGAACGAGCACGCGGAGGCGATCTCCGGCTGCTTCACCACGGTGCAGTCGCCGGTGAGGATGACGTTGACGCACGCGTCGGTCTCGCCGCCACCGGGCTCGGCGGTGGCCACCAGGCCGTGGAGGCAGGCGTCGCGGTAGAAGCGGACGCAGGCGGTCACGTCGGTCTCGGGATCGCCCTTCTCGTGGAGCGGGGTGCCGAGGCTGATGCCGCAGCCGGCCGCGCGCTGGCAGCGGGCGGTCTCGATGCGCCGACACGCGTCGACACCCACGGCATCGCCGGAGCAGGCGCCGAAGACGGCGATCGCGAGCCCGGTGACCGCGAGGAGGGAAATGAAGCGCATACCGAAGGTCCTATCCGAAGGGACGTGAAGGGAACAAAAAAGGCGCGCAAATAGTCCCGCCTCGCTATCGTCGCGGCGTGATCGCCACCATGATCCTCGCGGCCGGGCTCGGCACGCGCCTCATGCCCCTCACCGCGCACCTTCCGAAGCCGCTGGTGCCGGTGGGCGACGCGCCGGTGCTCGACCACGTGCTCCGGGGCCTCGAGGGCGTGGCGCGGGGCAAGGTGGTGGTGAACGCCTACCATCTGTCGGGGGCGCTGCGGGCTGCCTGCGATCCGGCGCGCATCGTGGTGGTGACCGAAGAGGCCCTCCTGGGGACCGCCGGCGGCGTGCGCAACGCGGAGCCCTCGCTGGGGGATGGCGACGTCCTGGTGTGGAACGGCGACATCCTCGCGCCGACGCTGCGTTCCCGGGATCTCGTGGCAGCGCACCGGGCCGAAAGCGCGCTCGCCACCCTGGCGGTTCGTCCGCGAAGCGCGGGCGAGGGAAATGTGGGGGTCGACGCCGCGGGGCGCGTGGTGCGCCTGCGGGGGCAGCGCTTCGGCACCGAGGTGCGGGGCGGGGAGTTCCTGGGTATCCACGTGCTCGGCCCGGCGCTCCGCGCGCTCTTGCCGGCGCAGGGGTGCCTGGTGGGCGACGTGTACCTGCCGCAGCTTGGCGAGGGCGCGCACCTCCGCGCGTTCTTCACCGACGCGCCGTTCTCCGACATCGGATCGCTGGAGACCTACCGCGTCGCCAATCGCGCATGGCTGGACG
>JABFRG010001023.1 GCA_013141295.1 Polyangiaceae bacterium | reverse complement strand
TCGAGGCTCGCCGCGGCCGCGCCCAGCAGGACCTCTCGCGGATCCCAGCGCACCAGCTCCGCCAGTGCGCCGTCGAGATCGCCGACTTCGCAGGCGAAGACCTCACCCGTGGACATGTCGACGGCGGCGACGCCGTAGGGGCCGGTCCCCTCCACGGCCGCCAGGAACACGTTCTCGTGCGGGTCGAGGCTGGCGTCGTCGAAGGGAATACCCGGGCTCACCACCCGCACCACCTCGCGGGGGACGATGCCCTTCACGGTCGCGGGGTCGGCCATCTGCTCGCAGATGGCCACGCGGAAGCCCTGATCGAGCAGCCGCTGCACGTAGCTGGTGGCCGCATGGTAGGGCACGCCGGCCATGGGTATCTCGTCGGCGGCCCCCTTGTTGCGACTGGTCAGCGTGAGCTCGAGGGCCTTGGCCGCCACCACGGCGTCTTCGAAGAAGAGCTCGTAGAAGTCGCCCATGCGGAAGAACAGGAGCGCGTCCGGCACCTCGGCCTTGGCAGCTTTGAACTGCCGCATGACGGGGGTGTCGGCGCCGGTCTCCTTCTTCGCCATGGGCGGCTAGTAGTACGTGCGCGGTACGAGGGTCACGTTGTTGAGGTCGATGAGGACCAGGCCCTGGTCGGCTGCGTCGACCACCGCCATCTGCCCGAAGCCATCGATGTAGCGCATCGACTGGGGCGAGACGCGGGTGCTCGATGCGGCGAGGTTCACCGCCTGCGACGACAGCTGGCCGATGGTCGTGAACTTCCAGGTGAGATCGCGCGTAGGCGCCCCGGCCCCGTTCCAGGTTACGAACGAGAAGATCGGGTTCCGGAACGCCAGCGAGCTGTTGCGGGAGATGCGCACGTTCGACACGAAGACCTGGTTGCCTTGCGGGTCGAGGTACGGCGGCGGGGGCACCGCGGAGCTCGGCAGCACCGCCGGGACGAGAATCGGGTTCTGGGGACGCGGCAACGGCAGGCTGCGCGCGTTGAGCAAGCTCTCACGCGCGGAGCAGGACTGGCCGCAGCGCAGGGTGCTGGCGTCGGCCACCACGTGGTGCAGGTAGCCGGCTCCGCTGCCGATGGTCATCCACTCGCCGCCGGCGCGAACGCCGAAGCGAACCTGGTTGTGGAAGCAGCACTGCATCGCCCGGAGAGCCGCGGTGTTTCCCTTGGTGATGCGCCGCGCGGCATCGTACGTGCCGAGCACGAGCCGGTCGTCGTAGGCCTCGACGATGGGGAAATCGCGGGAGAGCGGGGGATTCTCGCGTTCGCCGAAGACCTGCGCGCAGTAGTCGTGGCGCAGGGTGGAGCTGGCGTTGTTCTCGAGGTTCGGCGCCCGCGGATCGTTGATGCCAGCCCAGCAGGCGTTGGGCTCACGCCAGTACGGATCGCTCACGTCGAGGATGGCGTCGGAGAGCTGCACGTAGTCGCCGAGGCGACCGGTGAAGTCGGCAAGCGGCTTGCCCGCGTCGTCGACCACCTTGTCGGCCGTCATCGCGGCAGTGGCAGCGCGGGCGCGCACGTTCCCGAGCTCGGCGTCCTCGACGCCCTTGCGACAGAAGTGCGCTTCCGGGTTCGAGAGCGTGAGGGTGGCGTAGTTGTCGGTGGTGGACACCGCCGTGAAGACGCCGTTGAAGCCAGGCAGCGCGCCTTCATACGCCACGTTCCAGTCCTGGTCCGCGTGGACGTCGGGCGACTCGAAGGACATCCGGATGCCCGGTCCTTGCTTCGCACTGGGCGACTCCGAGAAGGCCACGGCGTTCGGCGGGTCGGCCAAGAGCTCGTAGGTCGGGAGGATGCTCGCGTTCTTGGCACCCTCGTCGCCCAGCGTCGCCTGCGGTGTGCCGTCCGGCGCGTAGAGCAGCGGCGAGCCGGAGACGCGCGGGATGCGGTTGCCGTCCGCGTCGTTGCGAATGCGATACTTCGAGCGAATACGGTGCGGCGCGGAGACCGGGAAGAAGGCCTCTCCGGAGACCGCGGTGTCGGCGTTGGGCACGTCGTAGGGGCCGGCGCCCTTGGTCTGGGGCGCCGAAACGTCGCTGGCAGCGAAGGACCCCACCGCGAAGCCTTGCACCTTCCTCTCCGCGTCGATCGTGGTCGGGGTGAGGGGCGTCGAAGCGAGGAGGTCCGCCGGCCTGCGGCACGGCGCGTCCCAGTCGTCGACGTCGACGGTGATGACGCTACCGTTGCTCAGGGTGACGAAGGCGAACACGCCGCGGAGGCGGTCGGGACCGAGGTCGATGTCCGCGGTGCGATCGTTGCGGTAGGCGGCGCCGACGGTGTTGACGTTGGCCGGGTTGGGGTCGCACAACGCGCCCGCGGCCGCGACCGGGGTGCCGGCGTTGCGGAGCGGAAGGTCGTGACGCGCGAAGCCCACCGCCACCACGGGCACGGCGAAGGCAAGGCGGTCCGGCGGCTGGAACGGCGTGAGCTCGGGGTTCGGACGCGCGAGGGGGCCGCGCGGACCTTTCGCCGGGTCGGTGACGTCGAAGATGGCGATGGTGCCCTCGCGACGCTCGATGGCGTAGAGGAAGCGCCGGAAATCGCGAGTGACCGGGCTCACCGCGAGGCCCGTGACGGTGGGCTTCTTGGCGGGGTCGAGGAGGCTCGAGACCTCGAGCGGCGCCACTTCCTTCGGCGCGCCCTGCTGGCTCATGTCGAGGACGTGGATGATCGGCAGCGTGTCGTCGGAGATGTACAGCCACTGGCCGTCGCGGACGATGTTCGTGAGGCGCGCGGCGCCCTGAACCCGCTCGCCGGCATCGGCGACGCTCGCATCGGAAGAAGCATCGGACGACGCATCGGCGGTGCCCGCATCGGTGGTTCCGCCGGCATCGACCGGAGCGCCGGCGTCGGGCAGCGTATTCGTGCAGCCTTCCACGACCGGCGGCAACTTGCCGGTGAGGTCGATGCCACCGTCGACGTAGGGCACGCCGTTGGGCCAGGTGGGACCGGTGGGCGGCTCGGCGGCGAAGTCGCCGCGCACCGCGAGCTCGGAGGTGATGCGGCAGGGCACCGGCTCGCCGGGCGGATAGATGCTGCCGTCGAAGAACGGCTCCTTCGCCAGCGTGACCACGCGCCCCGGGGTGAGACGCGAGCCGCCGAGCACCACGACGATCTCGTAGCTATCGCCGTGCGCCACCGTGGTGACCGCCGAGGGTCGCTCCGGGAGTGTGCACACGGGCCAGGTCTGCAACGACGGCACCTGGCCGTTGAAGGCGTAGTCACCGAGGACGCGCGTGGTCGGCAGCCCGTAGATGGCCGGGCGGTTGGGCTCGCCGGAAGCGACGAAGCTCATCTGGCCGTCGGGGGCCGCGGTGATGTCCACCGGCACGGTGCCCACCGGCACGAAGGTGACGCCGGGCGTCCCGTGATCGGTGTCGACGACGGTCTGCGCCGTCATGTCCACGATGCCGATCTCGCCGCGCGCGGTCTGCGTCACCAGCGCGAAGAGGTGCTTCGAGACGGTGTTGGTGTTGACGCCGGTGGGCGAGGGCGCGCAATCGCGCTCCGGGAGGCCGACCACCGGGGCAGTCGCCGCGCGACCACCGAGGTTCGGAAGGTCGACGCAGATGACGTCCATGCGCTGGGCGCGCTCGAAGGTACGAATCGGTTGGTCGGGCGGGGTCGACGAGCAGCTCGCCTGGAAGAGCCCGACGGCAACGGCGAGCCCTGCGGCGGCGGCCACCGGGATGAGCGTGAACGGTCGCATCAGTTCGTCCCCTTGGGCTGCGTGGGCTCACCCAGCGACATCAGGATGCGCTCGAAGGTGGTCGTGCCCGGGCGCCCGTTGTCGAGGTCGATGATCTGCACCACCGAGTTGGTGAAGTCCGCCACGTACCCGTAGCGGAAGGTGTGCTGCGTGACGCCGTCGAAGGTGCGATCCGCCACCTTGGCGTGGAGCGCCGCGTCTTGCAGATTGAAGGGGTCGAACGCCATGGCGAAGGGCCCGAGCTCGGTGCGGATGACGTTCTCGATGACCCGGAGCTCCGGGTCGTAGACGAAGATGGTCGCCGCGTCGAAGCAGACGATGAAGAGCCGGAGCGCCAGCGCGCCGTCGCGATCGACGATGGGCGCCAGGTACAGCTTCGAGGGGCCCGCGGAGAGCGGAATGCTCTCGAAGACGCGGACCTTGTCGGCGTCGTAGTTGCCGTCGACGAAGGTGGTCTCCTCGCCCACTTCGCCGATGACCAGCGATGCGGGGCTGCGATTGGCCAAAAACAGGCGAGCGGGCGTGCGCGCGCAGAGCGCGATGTCGGTGGCCACGTCGGCCGCCGTGCGCGGGGGCTTGGCGCTCGGGTTCGCCGGCTTCACCGCCGCCTTGCACACGATGCGCGGGGTCGGGTCGATGAGGACGCCGCGGGAGTCGGTGCCGTTGGCGTTGGCGTTCACCGGGAACGTGGTCTCCTTCACCAGGAAGGGCCTCAGCAGCGACGAGGTATCGGCGCTCACGCGTCCGTCGGGGTAGTTGCGCAGCAGCGTG
>JABFRG010000898.1 GCA_013141295.1 Polyangiaceae bacterium | reverse complement strand
GCCCTGGCCCGGTCCAGCCCGGCGCGCCGAAGTCGAGGAGCAGCGGGTTGGTGAAGGCGGTCGCCCAGTGACCCGGCGCCACCACCGCCGCGTGGAACCGCGGATCGCTCGGGGCCGGCCGCCGCGGCTCCACGTAGTACTCGGATTCCTTGCGACCCGCGTGATCCGCGTCGTCGATGCGGCCATTGCCGTCGTTGTCGGTGGTGTCCACGTACCCGTCGTTGTCGAGGTCCTCGGCGGGGAAGTACGGGAGCCCCGCTTCCACCACGATGTAGGCGTCGAGCGCCGGATCGAGCCCGGCCAAGAGCTCGCGCAGGGGAATGCTCCCGCGGTAGCGCACGAGGCCAGCCGTCCCGAACGGATCGACGGGTCGCTGCAAGGCGACGCCGGCGAGCGTCTTCTTCACCACACCGTTCACCACGATGCGGATCTCTTCCACGGGAATCCAGGGCGCCGCGCGGACCTCGAGCGAGAGCCCCGCGTCGGCCGACGGACGAAACGCCGCGAGCGACGGACCGTGGCCCTCGATCTCGGCGACGATCACCGGCCCGTTGGTGCCGATCATCCGCCCCTCCCGCACCAGGGCGTCGAAGCGCTCCGCATCGAAGGTGGTCAAGGGGCCGGCTCCCAGCACCAGGTTCCGCGGGTACCCCAGGAGCTCGACGCCGAGGGTGTGCGAGTCGCTGTTCGCGGTGCCGCCGCGCACGATGCCCTGATCGAGGAACGAGAACCACGCGAGACGGTAAGCGCGGAACTGCTGGGTGCTGGTGCCGTTCATCACCTCTTGCACGTCGAAGTCGAGGGCGCTGCGTCCGCCGGCGGTCCCGCGCCGCCGGAGCTCTCCCTCGTGGGAGCCGTCGGCGCTCGCGGGAATGCGCTTGCGGGCGTCGAAGTCGATGGCCGTGAGGAATCCCTCGTCGCGGCCGAAGGAAACCACCGAGAGCGGGTGATTGAACTGGATGACCCCCTTCCCCACGAACTGCGCGGCCATGCGGTCGAAGAGCGGCCCCGGCTCCAGGAGCTCGTCCCAGGGCATCCCGTTGCGCGGGAGCTCCGCGTCGTAGCGCAGCGGCCAGAAGTTGTAGTGCCCGACCACCTTGGGCACGGTCGAGCCCGGCGGTCGGTAGAAGAGCACGTGCCCGGTGGTCTCGGCGCCCGGCAACACCCGAACGCGATCGCCGATGCCGAGCTCGGCGATCGCACGCTGGTAGGTGGTCACCACATCGTGGTCCGTCGCCGCCAGCACGTCGACGCCGGTGGCCACGAAGGAGCGCGCGCGGTCCGCGTCCGGAAGGCTGCTGTCGAAGCTCGCGCCGCCGTGCACGTGGAAGTCTCCGGAGAGGGCGCCGGGCGGAAGGAGCGCGGGGAGCCTTTCGACCACCAGCGCCGCGGAAACCCGCGCGCCGGGGACGACGTCGACCCGGGTGCGCGCCAGGGTGGCGAAGGGACCTTGTGTAGCATACACCCAATACGAGCCCGCCGGGACCGGGAACGAAGCCGCGCCTCCGCGGTCGAGGAGCGCGCGATTGCAGGCCGGTGAGGCTCCGTGCGGCGCACCCAGCAGCGGCGCGCATTGGTCGAGCGAGAAGGCGCCGTACACGGTGCCGGGGATGGCAGACGTCGCACCTTCGGGAGTGAGGACCACCTCGGCCATGAGCGGCGCGCCGGTCTCGTCCTTCACCGTGACGTCGAGGACGCCGGCGTCGGGGACGATCACGTCGGGGAGCTCGCGATCGATGCGGGTGGTCTCGAAGGGCGTGGGCAGCGGGAGCGGCCGCCCGAACAGGTGGGTCTCGAAGCGAAGCGCGCGATCCGCGGGGAGGCGCACGCGAAAGCGCCCCTCGGCGTCGGGCGCGGCTTCGCTCCAGGGAACCCTGCGGTTCTTCTGATCGTCGCCGCTCACCTCGTAGAAGAGAAGGCCCACGCGGTCCTGCGGTGTCACCGGCGCCCCCGATGCGTGCACGACGCGGCCGCGCACTTCCACAGTGGCCTCGCCGTAGAGCTGCCCGCGCGCCTCTTGCGCGAGGTTCGCCACCGGAGCCGTGCTCGTCCCCTGGGCTGGCGCCACCAGAAGCAACCGCTCGAACACCAGCGAGTCGCCGGGCATGACGATGGTGCGCTCGAGCCCCATGGCGGAAACGGTGCTGCTGTGGAATCCGCTCAGTGCGTTTCCTCGACAAGCCACCAGGCCGTAGGCGGCGGCGCCCTCGCGGCCGGGCTTCGCGACCATGAACGGCTGGCTCACGAAGCCCTTGCCGAGCTCCGCGAGATCGAGATCCGGATGCTCGAAGCCGCGCCCTTGGGCGGGTGCGAAGGGCGCGCTCTCGCGGCCACCCCAGTAGAAGGCGTCGCCGAGAAAGAACGTCTCCGGGTCACGACCACCGTGGAAGAGCTCGGTGCGAATGCGCAGCCCCGGCTCGCAGGGACGCGCTTCGTAGCGGGTGACCACGCTTACCCCGGGTCGTCCGTCGAGCGCGCCGCGCGCCACCAGCGCGACGAAGTCCGGGCGCCCGTCCACCACGTCCACGCGACGATAGTGGACCGCGTCGCCCGGCAAAATCCCCACCGCGTGGAGCACCTGGTTCAGCTCGTCGTCGCCGGTGAGCGCTCCGTGATCCCGCGGGACCAGGTCGAGCAGGTTGCCACCGCTGGGCGCCAGGTAGTGCGGCGCTCCCACGTCGTCGAAGACCGCGCGAAAACGGTCGTTTCCCAGCACGAAATCGCCGCGCGCCGCCAGCGCGTCCAAGCCCGGCGACCGGTCACGTGCAGACTGCACACGTCCCGCCTCGAGGGAGGGCGCGTCGCAGGTGTAGTGGAGCGCGAGGCAGGGGGTGGGAGGCAGGCAAGTCCCGTCGTCGCCGGCCAGGCACCCTTCCCGGGACATGCACCCGCGACTGGCGGCGAACACTGCAGTGGCGGCGAGCAAGGTGGAAGCGAGCTGGGTCCGAAGACGCGACACCCGCCAAGGCTATCAAGGTCGAGGACGTTTGCGGCTCACTGCAGCAAAAAACGCGTGAGCGGCGCTGCTGCACCCTCCGAGGTGGTGAAGTAACCGCGACCGTCGGCGGTGAACGCGATGGCCTCGCCCTGCTTCTCGTTGACGGTGCGCAGCGGGCACGGCGCGCCAGCGAAGGCCGACGCCAACGATTGCCCGGCGGCGCGGCGCCACAGGTACGCGCTGCCGTAGGTGCGGAGGACGATGGCGCTGCCGTCGCGACGGAGATCGCCATCGGTCACCAGGTTTCCTCCCTCGAGCGGCGGCTGCCCGAAGCCGAGCTCGCCGATGCGCTGCAACGCTTCCGGCGATTCGCCGGTGAGGCGCGCGGTGAACACCTCGCTGTGCCCACCGAAGTCCTTGGTGACGATCACCACGACGCCCTCGCGATCGTCCCACATGAGGGCTTCGGCGTCGCGCGCGCGTCCGTCCGGGTACACCAGATGGAACGCGGTGGCCCCGGTGAGAATCCCCTGCGGCGGCAGGTCGTCCGGCTCCGGCGCGCGGTAGACCACGATGTCTTTCCGGGCCCGCGCGTTGTCGCCGATGTCGCCGATGTACAGCGTGGGCTTCCCGTTGAAGCTGCCGATGGCCAGGTCTTCCCAGTCGACCGCGGCCGCGCCGGCCACCGTGAGCACGCTGCGCAAGCTGCCGTCGAGCCCGAGGGCGAACACCCGCGCGGTGTCGCCGGAGTCGTTGTGCGAATAGAGCACCCCGTCGAACGCGCGGCTCGCCGCGAGGCCCGACGCCTCCAGCAGGCCGCCGGGCAGCACGCCCACTTGCTCGCCCGCGCCGACCGTCGGACACGCCGTGACGGGAGGGTCGACGATACCGCTCGAGGATCCGTCGGGAACGTCGGGGGCCCGCGCCTGCCCGCAGGCAACCGCGAGCGGAAGGAGCGCGAGGAGCGAAAGGCGCAACACCCCCGGAGTGTACCCGCGGAAGGAAGATCAGTCGCCGTAGTAGATGGCCACGTCGTCGAAGCTGGCGCGAAAGGCGCCCACCGGCCCGGTTCCGGCGGCGCCCAGCGAGATGCGCGGCGAGATCGCCGCCGACTGGAACGCGGCGGGGAGTGGCACCGTGACGGCGATGGATCCATCGAGGACCAGGTAGGCCTCGCCGTCGACGCCGCCGTCGAGGGGCGTGTTGCGCAACACCATCTTCACGCTCTTCCACGACCCAACCCCGACCGGAATCGGTAGCTTCTTGCGCTCGCCGCTGGGCGCCACGCCGAACCACGTGCCGGAGCCGGTCCGGTAGAAGATGACGCCACCCGCCTGGTCGAAGGCGAGGCTGGCGAGGATCACGAAGCCCCCCTGGCCGACCGGAAACTCTTCGCTCTCCACGTACATCTGAAAGCCCACCGAGATGCGGGGGGCGTTGGGCAGATACTTCTGCAGCGTGGAGGAGGCGTTGCTGGAGGTGCCGACGAGAGCCGGCGTGTCGACCCGAAGCCCGAACGGATCCGAGTGGGCGAGGG
>JABFRG010001208.1 GCA_013141295.1 Polyangiaceae bacterium | reverse complement strand
GGCAAGAACGTGTACGTGAAGGTGCCGGTCACCAACACCAAGCGCGAGAAGGCCAACGCCATGGTGGAGCGCCTCGCCAAGGACGGCATCCAGCTCAACGTCACCGCGCTCATGACCCTCGAGCAGGTGAAAGAAGTGACGGCGGCCCTCAAGGACGGCCCCCACTCGTACATCTCCGTGTTCGCCGGTCGCATCGCCGACACCGGTCTCGACCCGGTGCCGCTCATGACCGACGCGCTGAAGATCATGAAGGACGCGCCGAAGGCCGAGCTCATCTGGGCCAGCCCGCGCGAGCTCCTCAACATCTTCCACGCCGACAGCATCGGCTGCCACGTCATCACCGTGACCAACGACATCCTCGCCAAGCTGAAGCTGGTGGGCAAGGACCTCTCCGACTACTCGCTCGAGACGGTGCAGATGTTCCACCGCGACGGCGAGGCCTCGGGCTTCAAGCTGTAGCCACGCGTAGCGCCAGCGGGCTTCGGCGCTTCGGGACGCACCTGAAGGCTGGAGCCCGCAGCCATTTTGTGTCCGGCGGTTTTCCGTGGCGGGAGCGAATCCCACGATACACTCGAGGGCATGATGCCCCGGCCCACGTTGAGCCTCGTGTTCCCCATCTACAACGAGGAGGCCGTCCTTCCGGAGCTGCACCGGGAGCTGCAGGGCTTCTTGGGTCGCCTGGGCCTCTCCACCGAGGTGCTGTTCGTCGACGATGGCTCCAGCGATCGCACCGGCGACTCCCTGCGCGAGATGGTGAAGCTCGACCCGCGATACCGGCACATCGCGCTGGCGCGCAACTTCGGCCAGCCGATGGCCATCTCGGCGGGCCTCGACTACGCGCGCGGTCACGCGGTGGTGGTGATGTCGGCCGATCTCCAGGACCCCTTCGAGGTCATCCAGGAGATGGTGAACCTGTGGAAGCAGGGCTACGACGTGGTGCACGGGCGCATGCGCTCGCCCGACGGTTCGAGCGCGTTCGCGCGCTTCGCCTCGAGCTTCTCGTCGAAGCTGGTGGGCACGCTCTACCCCAGCGAGGTGCCTCTCGACACCGGCGAGTTCCGGCTGATAACGCGCCGGGTGGTGGTGGCCCTCCGCGAGCTCCGCGAGTCGCACCGATTCGTGCGCGGGATGGTGTCGTGGGTCGGCTTCAAGCAGATCGACGTCGTGTACAACCGCGCCCCGCGCACCCTGGGGGAAACCAAGTATCCGCCCCTCAAGCGCCTGGGTAGCGCCCTCTCCAGCGTAGCCTCCTTCAGCGCGCTGCCGCTGCGGCTCATGATGTACCTGGGGCTGCTCACCGCCGCGCTGTCGGTGCTCACCGCGGTGTGGGCCATCGGGGTGCGCATCTTCTCCGATACGCCGGTCCCCGGTTGGGCCACGGTGGTGGTGCTGGTGGGCATCGTCTCCGGCGTGCAGCTCTCCATGGTGGGCATGCTCGGCGAGTACATCGGGCGCATCTACGAGCAGCTGAAGCAGCGGCCGCTGTACGTGGTGGCCGAGACCACCAACCTCGGCGAGCGCGACGACGCCCAGGTGGAGCCGGGCCTGCCGCCGGAGCTCGGGAACTTCAACTCGCTGGCGCCGCCGGTGATGGTCACCGCGCCCTACGCGGTGGTGCAGCACGCACCGATGGCCCAGCCACCGCCGCAACCAGTGCAGAATGCACTCACTTTGCCGCAGGTGCCCGCCACCGTCGCGGCCCCGCCCACCGGCCCCACGGTGGAGTCGCCGGCCTATCCGGCCGGAGCGGCGATGCCCGGTTTCCCGGGGTACATCGCTCCTTCCAACGAGCCCAAGCCGCTTGCGCGACCGGCCACGCTGGTGGGCGTTCCGGTGATGAGCGTCGACGCCGCACGGGCCGAGATGGCCGCCGTCACCGTCCCAGCGCCCACCGTGCCCGAGGCAGCGGCCATCACCGTGCGCGGCTCCACCCCCCCACCGCCGCCGGTGCGCCCGTCCATCGAGAGCGCCGACATCATCGAAGTGGACGCGAAGAAGGATCCGCCGCCTCGCACCGCCATCACCCGCCGTGACGTTCCGCGGGCGCGCACCACCGTGAGCCCGACCAACGGTGAGAAGAGCGAGTCGCCCAAGTCGGAGCGGCCGCCGATGCCCTCGTCCACCCGCAAGCCCGACGACAAGAACAAGACCGTCCTCGGCGTGGCACCGCCCTCGAACCCGCCGCCGCCCATGCCCGACGGGAGCCCGGCGGGTGAGGTCGAAGGCAAGACCTGAGCGATGCGAGGCAGGCTCGCGCTCGCCGCGTTGGCCCTGGTGCTCGCGTGTAGCCGCCAGGCGGGCAACGTCACCGTCCACCACTTCTCCGCAGACGCTTCTCATGAGGTCTCTGCTGGCTCGAATGTCATCCCCGAGACCGGATCGTCCGGGACGCATCCTCACCGGCGCGGGCTAGGCTTCGATCGGGGGTAGGGCCTTGCGGGTGCCCGACCAGTGACCAACGAGGGCTACGGCACCGAAATCGGGACTGGAACAACTGTTCTCGCGCGGTCTTCTCTCGCAGCCCGGCTCGCGGCTCTGCGTTACCCCCTTCGACTACTTGTTGGTCACCTGCTGAGCGTACGCCTTCCAAGCTTCGAAGCCGTCCTTCAGGAGAACCCCCATCTCCTCCGGCGATTTTGCAACCGCGCACTTGGCATCAAAGTCGTTTCCGCGCGCCTTGGCGCTGTTCTTCGCGGCTTCGGAGGTGGCGACCGAAGCGTCATCCGATTGGACGAGGAACTTCCCGGCCGAGGCAAGCTCGTACAGAAACTTCATGGCATCCGGGCTCAATATTCGGAACATGACGCCCCACGTCCCCTGCTCACCGTCCTGTTTCGAACCGACGGTCACCTCCATCCGAACACCGTCGGCGAGCTGAATCACGTGGTGCCGGTCCCCGTCATCACTCGCCTTGTGGCTTGAAAGCACGGCCTTCGCGTCACGAAGCTCCTTCTCGCTCAGGGTGTACGTGTAGACCTCGACGTCCTGACCCGTGAATGGATTCCTACGTGGAACCGGCGACGGACTTCGATGCGAGCCGGAGAATATCAAGTCGAAGCTCACGCTCAAGGGTCCCTTCTCGTCGGAGGCTGGTGGGCTACCAGCGTTTGCGGAAGATGGCGCTGCTGATGTGGAGGAAGAGGTCGCAACTGTGACACCCGACGCTTGTGTGGACGAGGATGTCGGCGCCAACTTCCGAGAGCACCCCATGCAGAGGACAACGATCGTCAGCAGATGGCTACCGCGGCAACACACGCCCGCTGGACCTATTGGATCGACTTGACGCAGTCAATGACCCTGTACCATGCACAGTCGACGAATTCGGGAGAAGGAGCGGCCCAAGTCGCGCCACGAACGGGTGGAGCCGGGGGCGGTAGCTCGTCGACATGCCTTTGTTGTCCTATTCTCCTGTTCTACCGTCTGGCGGTAGTCGAGGAGCCCCTCGCGCCGCTGCGCGCCCGAAAGAGCGACATCGCCTCCCGACTACACGGCCCCTGTTGCGACGAGAATAGAGATGGCTTGTCTCCGGCTAGTACAAACCTGAAGTCCTCGCTTTTTGTCCGGTTCGCTCCCTCTCATTCTCGCCGCGTTGGCCCTGGTGCTCGCGTGTAGCCGCCAGGCGAGTAACGTCACCGTGCACTACCAGAACGGCGAGGACGCGTTCTCGAGCGGCGCGCGCCACGTGATCCAGGAGAACGCGGAGACCACGTTCCGGGAGGTGCGACGGGCGCTCCCGCAGCTTCCGCCTACGCTGATCATCGAGGTCTCCGCCGGCTCCAACGTCATCCCCGAAACTGGAGAGACCGGCTACACCTCGGCGCCGAACGTGCTCTCGTGGGTGGTCGATACCCGCCGCGCGGAGGGCGTGGTGGCCATCGCCAACCGCGAGCTGCGCGGTACCATGTTCCACGAGCTACACCACCTCGGGCGCGATCGCGTGATCGCCCGCGTGACGCTCATGGACCAGGTGGTGAGCGAGGGGCTCGCAACCGCGTTCGAACGCGACTTCGCGCACGTGAAGGTCCCCTGGGGCGAGTATCCTCCGGAGGCGCGCGCCTGGGCTCTGGAGCTCCGCGCCCTACCGAGCGACGCCCCGGTGGGCAAGTGGCTCTACGAGACGCACGCCGACGGCCGCCGATGGATCGGCCTCAAGGCCGGTACCTACCTCGCCGGTCGCGCCATCGCGAGCACCGGAAGATCCGCGGCCGATCTCGTGGCCATGCCCACCGCCGACGTGCTCTCCGCCGCGCTGAAGTGAATAGGCCCGTACTTCGAAGAAGCAAGGGTCATCCCGAGTCTTCACGCGCGGAGCGCGCCAGTATCTCGAAGAAACGAAGAGTCATCCCGAGCGGAGCGAGGGACCCCCTCGTGCGCCCAGCACGAGCACTGTCTAGCGGGTGCAAGTCCCGTCGAAAGGAGGTCATCTCGATCGAAGCGAACCGCAACTGCGTGAGGGCGACCGAGCGTGGGAAGGAAGCG
>JABFRG010000051.1 GCA_013141295.1 Polyangiaceae bacterium | reverse complement strand
CTGCCGCTGGTGGGCCGCCTCGCCTTCAAGCAGCTCTACGGGCGCTCCGCCTTCCACAATTTCTTCGAATTCTACGGCCACGAGTCCACCGCGCCCCGGGAACGCATCGACCAGATGTTCTCCCAGTTCGGCTCGCCGGCAGCCCGGGAGAGCGCGCACGCAACGCTCATGACGATGCTCGACACGCGATCGCTGGTGGCGATGCTCCCGCGCATCCAGGCCCGCACGCTCGTGATGTGGGGCCGGGAAGACGAGAAGAGCCCGGTGGCTCACGCGCGGAACCTGTCGCGGCAGCTGACCTCGGCGCGGCTCGAGATCCTCTCGTGTGGGCACTTTCCCCACGAGGAGAAGCCGGACGAGTTCTGCGCGACGTTGCGCGAGTTCTTGGCGCCCCAGACGCCCAAGCCGCGGCCCGCCGCGCCGCGCGGGAGACGCGCGTGAAACCTGCGGGGCTGCGGGCGCGCTTTCTCCGGCAGAAAGGCACACTGGTGGGGCTCGCGCTGGTCCTCGCTCTACTGGCGTTCGCGGCGGCAGGGCCCTGGATCTCGAGCCACGATCCGTTCGCGAGCGATTTCCAGCGCGGCATCGCCGGCGAGCTGCCGGTAGGACCGAGCCGGGAGTTCTGGCTCGGGACCGACCGCATCTACCGCGATCAGCTGGTGCGATTGGCCTACGGCGCGCGCCTCTCGCTGCTCATCGGCCTCATGGCCACCGCCATCGCCAGCGTCATCGGCGGCGCAGTGGGCATCGTCGCCGGCTTCTTCGAAGGTGGTCGGGGCCTGCGCATTCCATGGCTGTCGGTGGCGGCATTCGTGGCCTCGGTGGCGCTCCTGCCGCGCTCGATTCCGCTTTCCCTGGGCCTCTTCGGGGCGGCGCTGATCGGCGTCCTCGCGGCGCAGATCACCGGCAAGGCGCCGCTCGGGGCCTTCGAGCTCAACCTCGACCAATCGCTCATGTCGTTCGTGGACGTGGGCCTCTCCTTCCCCTTCATGCTGCTGGTCATGGCCGTGGGCGCTTCCTTCGAGCACACCTCGGTGACCACCATCCTGGTGACGTTGGGGCTCACCGGATGGCTCGGCACCGCCCGCATCGTCCGCGCCAAGACCCTCGAGGTACGCAATCGAGAGTTCGTCCTGGCAGCGCGGGCCCTCGGGCAATCGACGCCGCGCATCCTCGTGATGCACGTGCTGCCCAACGTGCGCGGTCCCTTGCTCGCCATCGCCACGCTCTCGGTGGCGCAGATGATCCTGGCGGAGAGCGTCCTCTCGTACGTCGGCGCCGGCGTCTCGCCCCCTACCCCCACCTGGGGCCACATGCTGTTCGAGGGGCAAGAGGTCTTCGGCGCCGCGCCGTGGCTATTCTTGGGCCCGGCGGGGTTCATCCTGGTCGCCGTGTTCGGCTTCAACCTGCTGGGAGAGGGGCTGCGCCATGCGCTCGACCGTAGCGATCGCTAGCGCGCTGGTCCTCGGCTGCAGCAGCGAGCTTCCGGCGCCGCTCCCACAGGGCCATCCGGACGACGCGACCCCGCGCCGGGGCGGCGTCCTCCAGACCGCGACCTTCGGCGACATTCGCTCGCTCGATCCGGCGAACCTCGGCGACGGCTTGGCGCCGCAGCTGGTGCAGCTCATTTACGCGGGCCTGGTGGACTACGATCGCGACGGGAACATCGTTCCGGATCTGGCGGAGCGCTACGAGATCGACCCCAGCGGCACGCGCTATCGCTTCTTTCTTCGGCACGGCGTGCGCTTTCACGACGGCGAGGAGCTCACCGCGGAGGACGTTCGCCGCTCCTTTCGCCGGAGCTTGGCCCGGAAGACACCCAACGCCGCCAAGAGCTTCTACTTCACCATCCAGGGCGCCGAGGACTACGCGAACGGCAAGGCCGACGACATCGCGGGGCTCAAGGTCGAGGATACGTACATCGTGTCGTTCCTCCTCAAGGAGCCGGACGCGACGTTCTTGCCCGTGCTCTCGCTGCAGGCGGTTCGTCCGGTCTGCCGGAGCGCGGGCGAGGCCTTCTCCGCGGATTTTTTCCCGTGCGGCACCGGCCCCTTCAAGCTCCAGAGCTGGCGCCCCGGTGAGCGCGTCACGCTTTCGCGGCACGACGGCTACTTCCGGCCGGGCCTGCCGTATCTCGATGGGGTCGAGTTCACCATCGGCGTCTCGATGCTGGCGCAGCGCCTCAAGTTCGAGAGCGGGGCGCTCGATCTGTTCCGGGACATTCTCCAGCCGGACCTCCTGCGCTACCGGAAAGACCCGCGCTGGACGCCGTACGGCGCCTACGATCCCGCGTCGCAGATGGCGGGCGAAGGCATGAACGTCGAGATGGCGCCCTTCGACAACGTGGAGCTCCGGCGCGCAGTCTCTGCGGCCATCGATCGCGAGCAGTACCGGCTGGTGAAGCCGACGATGCTCCACGCGCTGACCCAGCCGGTGCCCCAGGGCGTGCGCGGTCACAACCCGAACCTGGTGTGCCAGAAGTACGACGAAGCCGCGGCCCTCGAGCACATGCGGCGCGCGGGGTACGCGTACGATCCCGTGACCAAGACCGGCGGCTACCCGCGGGCTATCCCGTACTACGCGTACCCGGCGGGGGTCACCGAGTACACCTCGCAGGTGCTCGCGCAGCAGCTCGCGCGCATCGGAATTCGCCTGGATTTGCGCCTCGTGAGCTACGCGGCGTGGCTGGCCATCACCCACCGGCGGGGCCAGGCGGCGTTCTCGTACCAGGGCTGGAAGAGCGACTACTCGGACCCCAGCAACTTCACCGAGACGCTCTTTCACTCCAGCGCCATCAACGACGAGGACACCAACAACCCGTCGTTCTACGCGAACCCCAAGCTCGACGCGATGCTCGACGCCGCGCACAAGGAGATGGACGGCCCCAAGCGCGCTGGCATGTACGACACCATCCAGCAGTTCATCTGCGACGAGGCGCCCTGGGCGTTCACCTACTCGGTGAGCTTCTACAACGTGTGGCAGCCCTACGTGCGCGGCTACAAGCCGCATCCGATGTGGCAGAACGAGGTTCGCGAGACCTGGCTCGATCGCCCCGGCACCGGCCGTGGAGCCCAGGCGAGCGGGCGCATGGGACACGGCAAGGAGGCGCTCCTTGCGCCGGCCCGGAGCTTGCCGCGCGACCCATGATCGCCATCGCCCCCATCGCCAAGCGCTTCGGGCGCGGTCTCTTCGCCATCTGGGCGGTGGTGACCATCTCGTTCTTCCTCCACGCGGTGCTGCCCTCGGACCCCGCGCGCATCGCCGCCGGACCGCAGGCGCGCCCGCAGGACGTCGCGGCGATCCGCGAGGAGATGGGCCTCGATCGCGGCGTGCTGGCCCGCTACGGCATCTTCCTCGGACGGCTGGTGCACGTGAGCTCCGAGACGCCGCCCGAGAGCGGGCGCGGAAAGGGCGCGCACGCCAGCTGCAAGGCGCTGGGCCCCCTCCACTTCGATCTCGGCAAGAGCTACCAGCAGCGGCGCGGCGTGCTCACGGTGCTGGGAGAGCGCTTGCCGCGTACGATGATGCTGGCGGTGGTGGCGCTGATCTTTCAGCTCCTCTTCGGCGTGACCCTGGGGAGCTGGGCCGCGAAGAACCGGGGCACGTTCCTCTCGCGCGCCTTCATGAGCGGCAGTCTGCTGGGCGTGAGCCTGCCCACCTTCGTGCTCGGCGTCATCCTTCAATACGTGTTCGCGCACCGGCTCGGGCTCCTGCCGCTCGACGGCTACGGCAACACCTGGCCGGAGCACCTGAAGTCGGTGATCCTGCCGGGTCTGACCCTCGGCATCTATGGCGCGGCCTACTACGCGCGGCTCACCCGCGACGAGGTGGAAGGCGAGCTCAAGTCCGACTACGTGCGCACCGCACGCGCCAAGGGCGCCTCGCCCAGCCGTGCGCTGGTGGTGCATGCGCTCCGCAACGCGCTGCTCCCCATCAGCACCGCCGCTGCACTCGACCTGGGCGCCTTGGTGGGCGGCGCCATCGTCACCGAGAGCGTGTTCCGCTGGCCCGGGATCGGCTCACTGGGCATCTCCGCCCTCCTCGATCGCGATGGGCCGGTCCTCATGGGCACCGTGCTCGTCACCGCTGCCGCGGTGGTCCTCTCGAACATGCTCGCCGACGCCACCTACGGCGTGCTCGACCCGCGCACCCGCAAGTAGATCACTCGCCGAGGAGCGCGCGACACTCGGAGACGCGCGGTCCGTCGCCCTGGTCGACGCAGCTGCGGTAGGCGCTCTTGGCGCGCTCACGCGCACCGGCTGCTTCGTAGGCCGCGCCCAGCGTGAGCCACGCCTCCGCGTCCTTGGGGTTGTTGCGCACCGCGTGCCGCGCGAGATCGATGGCGCGCTGCGGGAGCTTGAGCTCGAGCGCCTTCTGCGCCTGCACCGTGTCGGCGTTGGTGGTCACAGCGGCCGCGGGGCCGGTGGGCGCGCCGGCGCTGGCCGCCGAGGTGCCGAGCACGGGAACGGACGCGGGCGGAAGG
>JABFRG010000020.1 GCA_013141295.1 Polyangiaceae bacterium | reverse complement strand
GACAGACCGTCATGCTCTTCCGGACGGCCATTCTCTCGGGCCGTTTCGACGGCCTTCACCAGGAACTCCACGCAACCTATACGGCCTCGTTCGCCGCATGATCATGCCGCCGCTGGATATGCACCCAGGGGGAATCGGGGCTTCGAGGAGCCGCTCCGCGCGCGGCCCCGACGAAAACCTGTGCGCGCCGAAATTTCGAGCACGGAGTCTCAGGGCACCGTCGAGACGATTGCGCCGGACGTAACTTCGACCTCCAAGTCGTCCGATTCTCCGTTGCACGCGCCTCGCAACGTAGCGCGTCCGTCGCGCATGGCCCGGAGGGCGACACGCTTCGGGATGTCGACGCCGTGGGGAACGGGCGGCCCTGCGCGCCATCCCGGCTCGACCCACAGGACGGAGGGGTCCGAGGACGTGATGGACGCAGCCGTGGTGCACGCGAACCCTTCGGTGACGAATCCGGTGTGGAGATCGTAGAGCGCGGCGGTCACCACCGAGCCCGTCGGCACCAATGCGGCTCCGTTCGCGGACGTCGGAAACGTGTCGTCGAGGGTCAGTACCAACCTGGAGTTGTCGCAGCCGATCGAGCTCGTGCTCATGAGGAGGAAGACGAAGGCAAGGCGAAGCAAGGTCATGCCGCGAAGACGAGCACGCGTCGGGCCAACGCTGGTCCATCGAGGAATCTCCCAGCTTCGCGGCAGCGGGTGTGCAGCCTTCTGCACATGCGCTGTCGATGGGATCTCGGTCAGCGAGCTGCGGGCTTCTTCTTGGCTGCGGGCTTCTTCTTGGCTGCGGGCTTCTTCTTGGCTGCGGGCTTCTTCTTGGCGCCCACGTTGTGGGCCACCGCGGCGCGGATCAGCGCCTTGAAGGCGGTGGCGGCGATCTTCTGGCCCTCCAGGATGTCCACCGCGCGGCGCACGTTGCCTTCGAGGCTCGACGTGAAGAGCCCTGCCGGGTCCGCCAGCGAGGCGCCCTTCGCGAAGGTCAGCTTGACGGCCTTCTTGTAGGTCTCGCCGGTGCAGAGAATGCCGTCGTGGGACCAGACGGGCGTGCCCCACTTCCACTCCTCGACCACGTCGGGATCGGCCGCCTGGATGAGGGCACGGACCTTCCCCAGCGTCTCGCCGCGCCAGTCACCGAGGTCTTTGATCTTCTGGTCGATGAGATCGGATGCAGACTCGCCTTCTTGCTGCGCACGCTTCATGAGCTGCAGACATATCGAAGGCCCCGCGCGCGCGCAACGCGCTCGGTGTTCATGATAGGATCGCGGGATGCCCCCGGCGGATTCCGAGCCGATGTTCCTCATCGCGCGCGCCTCTTCGGAAACCGAGCTGCGGGACGCGCGGGCGCTCTTCACCGAGTACGCCGCGTCCCTGGGGTTCTCCCTCTCGTTTCAGGGATTCGAGGCGGAGCTCGCGACCTTGCCCGGTCGCTACGCGCCGCCCGGTGGAGGCATCCTGCTCGCCCGAGCGCCGGAGGGCCTCGCGGGCTGCGTCGCCATGCGGGCGCTGGATGCGCGCACCTGCGAGATGAAGCGTCTGTTCGTGCGGCCGGCGTTCCTGGGCCGCGGGTGTGGTCGCCTCCTCGCGGAAGCCATCGTGCGCGAGGCGCGCGGGGTCGGGTACGCGCGCATGCGGCTCGACACCGTGCCGGCCATGGAGGCGGCGCTCGGGCTCTACCATTCGCTCGGCTTTCGCGACATCGAGCCCTACACCGAAAACCCTCTTCCCGGCGCGCGGTTCCTGGAGCTTCGCCTGGGCGCTCCGGGCTGAGGGCCGCTGTGTCTTCCTGGCCCGTCCTGAGAGCCCGATTGCGTGACGAGAGCCCGGACGTGCGCGCGGCCGCGGCGGTGGCCATCGGCGAGGCGTGGCGGGCGGATCGTTCGACGCTCCCGGCTACAACCGAGCTGCTGGAGGAGCTTTTGCGCTGCGACGCCGCCCATCCGGGCATCGCCGACGCATTCATGAGCACCGTCGCGCACGACTTCGACGACCGGGCGCTGGCGAAGGCCTGGACGCTCTCGGTGCTGGAGGCGCGGCGGGGAGCCCCACGTCCGCTGTCGCCGGTGCCCGGTAACGACCTCGAGTTCTACGCCCACGAGTGGTTCGAAGGCGACTTCGAGACGCTCGGTCGCTTGCTCGATTGGGGCTACGTGGACCTGGTTCTCACTGCGCTCGATCACGGCGCCCTGCCGCGGGAACAAGACGTGGCGATGCTCGAGCGCCTCTGCCTCCAGCACGGTCGCGAGGAGGTGGCGGTCCCGCTCGCGCTTCGCTACGGCGTGCTCCTGCCCGCGGCGCTCCCGCACGGTACCGAGGTGGACGTCGACGACGTGCCCGGCCGCATGTTCACCCAGCGCTACGGTCAGGGCGGCCGCTGGACCGCGCAGTGGGTGTTCTTCCCGGACGCGCCGTTCGTGCCGCCGCCGCGGTCCAAGGACGAGGGGCTCGCGATTCTCACGCGCCTGCGCGCGTCGGGACTACTCCCGGGGGATCCCGAGGCGCAGCTGGACCGTACCCGCATCACGCACATCCCGTTTCCGGACATTCCCGGTGCCCGTCGCCGGTCGTTCGTGCCTCGGCAAGACCTGGTGCTCGACGTTGCCCAGCGGGGAAAGAGCAGCGAAATTGTCGCGCTGCGCGTCGTCCGGGCGCGCCGCCCCGCGGCGACGGTTCACAAGCTGGGGGGTTGACGCGCATCCCTTGACATCCGGTATCTTGATATCAAGATATATGGGTGACCCATGAACGATGACACTTCCGGAACCCGCGTTTGGCTGATCCTCATGAAGGCGCACCGGGTTCTCGCGCGCACCGCGGCGCGCAATACCGACGAGCTGGGGCTCTCGGACTTCGCCACGCTGGAGCTCCTGCTCCACAAGGGCCCGCAACCGGTCAACGAGATCGGTCGGCGCATCGAGCTCACCAGCGGCGCCATCACCACCGCGGTGGACCGCATGGAAGCTCGGGGCCTGGTGGCACGGCGGGCGGACCCGGACGACCGCCGCGCGCGGGTGGTGCAGCTCACCGCAAAGGGCAAGACCGTCATCGAGCGTGCCTTCGCCCACCACAAGGCAGCCATGGACCAGGCTGCCGATGCGCTCACCAAGGCCGAGCGCCGAACCCTCATCGAGCTTTTGAAGAAGCTCGGCACCTCTGCCGAGCAAGCACTCCAACAAGGTGAATAGGACCATGACCGACATCGCCACCGCCTCGCGCACTGCTCCCGTCGCACCTCCGGCCGTTGCGCCGAGCACGCCGCGCGCCATCGCCTTTCGGACCCGGGGCCGCACCCACGGTCCCATCACGCGTCTGGTGAGCCCCGGAGACGTGGGCGAGCTCATCAAGCCCTTCGTCTTCCTCGACGAGTTCGCGGTGCAGGGCGGGCGGAGCGGCTTCGGCTGGCACCCTCACTCGGGCATCGCCACCCTCACCGTGCTGCTCGACGGCGCCATGCGCTACGAGGAGACCACCGGCGCCAGCGGCGTGCTCGAAGCGGGCGCGGTGGAGTGGATGCGCGCCGGCGGCGGCGTGTGGCATACCGGCGGACCGCACGGCGATGCGGGTGCGCGGGGCTTTCAGCTGTGGGTCGCGCTGCCGCCGTCGCTCGAGAATGCGCCCTGTGCCAGCCGGTACTTGAACGCGAGCGAGGTGCCCGGCGAGGGACCGGTGCGGGTCATCCTCGGGAGCCACCTCGGCGTGGCCAGCGCCATCGATGCGCCCCCGGGCATGAACTACCTCGTGGTGAACTTGGCCGCCGGCGAGCGCTGGACCTACGAGCCGCCGCCCGGGCACACCGTTGCGTGGCTTGCCGTGCACCAAGGCGCGGTGCGCACACCCGAGCTGATCGGACGCGGCGAGCTCGCGGTGTTCGAGGCCTCGAACCAGGGCCTGGAGCTGGTGGCCGAGGGAGCGACGCAGCTCGTGTTGGGGTCGGCGATTCCGCACCCGCATCCGCTGGTGCTCGGCAGCTACTCGGTGCACACCTCGGAGGAGGCGCTCGAGCGCGGCGAGGCGGAGATCGTCCGCATCCGCGACGAGGAGCTGCGCCCGCGCCTGGAGAAGTGACCGGCCCGCTACTCGTCGATGACCGTACTGGCCAAGCGCACGCGCGCGTGGCCCTCGGCGAGGTCGCGGCGGCGGTCGTGCTCGAGGGCGAAGGTGACGGTGAGGTCTCCGACGCCCCGGGTGCGCACCGGGACGCGGGCCACGTTCCCGGGTAGAACCTCGGTCTCCGCCAGGGCGTAGCCGGATGCATCGGGGGTGCGCCCGCGAACTTCGATGCGGACCTCGCCGATGCGCACCGGGTGATTCGTGCAATTTGCAAGGATCGCGACGAGGCTTGCCGGCCCGCAGTTGTCCGGCTGCGCGGAGGTGACGTCGACGGCGGTGCCGCTCGGACCCGGCTGCCTGCGCCGAGAGCTCACGCACGTGCCGTCGGCCACCTCGGGGGTCAGGCGGACGACGTAGCCCCGGTCCGGGAATCGACGTCGAG
>JABFRG010000232.1 GCA_013141295.1 Polyangiaceae bacterium | reverse complement strand
GACGATACAGAGGGCGGGCAGACAGGCGCCGACGATGCGGCGAATCGAATCGAAGTTGTTCATGCAAGAGGTCCCTTCCTTGGGAAAATGAACCTCCGAGCGGCGAGCACGTTCCTGCCGGATCCCCCTTTGCCATGTTGGCGCCGGGCCGACGCGCAGCGACAAAACGACGAAGGCGAAGGCACCGGAGCGCCTTCGCCATCGATCGATGCAACGAAGCGGAGCTACTTCTTGCCGGCGAGGGCGCTCTTCACGCGCTCTTCGAGGATCCGCGCGGCATCGGCCACCGGGACCATCTCGGCCTTCTTCGGATCCGGCTCGCTGCGGGGCTTGAGCTCGAAGTTGCCGGCGGCAAGGCCCTTGCCACCGATGGTCACGCGAAGCGGAATCCCCAGCAGGTCGGCGTCCTTGAACTTCACGCCGGGTCGCTCGTCGCGATCGTCCCAGAGCACCTCGATGCCCCGCGCTTCGAGATCGTCGTAGAGCGCCTTGGCCGCCTGGTTCACGGCGTCGTCCTTGCCGATGGTGCAGATGTGCACCTGGTAGGGCGCGATGCTCATGGGCCAACGCATGCCGTCTTGATCGTGGTGCTGCTCCACGGTGGCCGCCACGAGGCGCGACACGCCGATGCCGTAGCAGCCCATGATGATCGGCTGCTTCTGTTGATCTTCGGCGAGGAAGGTGGCGCCCATCTTGGCGGTGTAGTGGGTGCCCAGGATGAAGATGTGCCCCGCCTCGATGCCCTTGTACGAGGTGAGCGTGCCCTTGCCGCACTTCGCGCAGCCGTCGCCGGTGCCCGCCAGCCGGAAGTCGCCCACGTCGCCGTCGTAGTCGCGACCGCGGTTCACGTTCTTCACGTGCACGTCGCGCTCGTTGCCGCCGGCGATGCCGTTCTTCACCTGGCTGGCAGCGCGGTCCACCAGCACGCGGCCCTTGAAGCCAATGGGTCCCACGAAGCCGATGTCGGTACCGGTGGCCTTCTTCACGTCGACGTCGGTGGCGAGGAACACGTCGGCGACGCCCAGGGCGCGAGCGACGGCGATCTCGTTGACCTCGTGGTCGCCGCGGATGACCACCAGTGCGGTGGTCTCGCCGCCCACGTAGACGAGCGACTTGAGCATCGCTTCCGGTTTGACCTTGAGGAAGGTGGAGACCTCCTCGATGGTCTTCTTGCCGGGTGTCGAGACGCGCTCCGGCTCCATCACCGTGGCGTCGTCGGTGGACGCCGCCGGCGGACGGACCACTGCGACCTCCACGTTGGCCGCGTAGTCGCAGGTGTCGCACGCCACGATGGCGTCTTCACCGGACTCCGCGAGCACCTGGAACTCGGCGCTGGTAGAGCCGCCCATGGCGCCGGAGTCGGCCGCCACCATTCGGTAGGTGAGGCCCATGCGATCGTAGACGTTGCAGTAGGCGACGCGCATGCGCTCGTAGCTGGCCTTGGCTGCTTCCTCGCTCACGTCGAAGGAGTAGGCGTCCTTCATGATGAACTCGCGGCACCGCAGGAGGCCGCCGCGGGGCCGGGGCTCGTCCCGGAACTTGGTCTGGATCTGGTACAGATTCAGCGGCATCTCGCGATAGCTGCGGATCTCCCGGCGGGCGATGTCGGTGACGATCTCCTCGTGGGTGGGGCCGAGGTGCATCTCGCTGCCCTTGCGGTCCTTGAGCCGGAAGAGGTTGTCGCCGAAGGTGTCCCAGCGGCCCGTCTCCTTGAAGTACTCCGCCGGCAAGAGCGCGGGCATGAGGATCTCGAGCGCCCCCGCGCGGTTCATCTCGGCGCGCACGATGCCTTCGACCTTCTTGAGGACGCGAAAGCCGAGCGGCAAAAAATCGTAGGTTCCCGCGCCGACGCGACGGATGAAGCCACCGCGGGTGAGGAACGTGTGGCTCGCGTTGACCGCGTCCTGAGGCGTTTCCTTGACCGTGGGAATGAGGCACCGAGAGAAGAGCATGGGAGGGCCTTATCACGAGTCCCGCGCCGGCCAAAGACTGCTCGCCGTTGCGCCGCCGCCCCGCAGAGCGGTGGAATTGTGGCGCCGCCGCCCCTACGGTAGCGGTGCTCGTATGCCGGCCCTCACGATCCGCCTCGACCAAGCCGCCGACCGCGCCGCGCAGGCGCTGTTTCCGGCGGGCTGGAAGGCGCTGGTAGCGATTCCGCTGGTGGTCTTCGGGGTGGCCAAGAGCCTCGCGGGGTTCGCGCAGATCGTGGAGCCCTACCTGGCGATTCACTACGACTTCTGGTTCGAGCTCGGCATGGTGCTGGGGCAAGTCGCCTTCCAGTGGTGCGTGCTGTGGCGGCGTCCCTGGCGCGCGAAGCTCGACTACGCGCTGCTCCTGGTGCTGGTGTCGGGCCTCGGCGCGGCGCTGCTGCTTCCGCTCCTCGGGTGGCACCGCCACGCGCCGGTCGCACCCCTGATCGGTACCGGGTACTTCATGGCGGTGGTGGCGGTGATGTTCGCCGTGCACTGGTTCATGGTGAAGGCCATGCGCCTGCCCGCGCTCCTGTGCGCGACCTGGGTAGTCTACCGGCTGCTCATCCTGCTGGTGGCGCTCCGGCGCCCGTGACCGACGATTCTCGTGGCCACGTCCGAAAATGGCGCGCGGATGAGCCCGCGGTGGGGCATCGTGACGGCATGACGGCGGGTCGCAGAACCGAATTGCAGAGCAAGGGACGGAGCGCGCGCAGCGGCGTGAGGTCGCAGGATGGCGCCATGCTCGACATCAGCTCTTCTCCCCTGCCCGCTCCCGCCCGCGCATCGGCATCGCCCGACGTCGACGCGGTCCGCTACGACGCCCTTCGCCGCCGCGACGCCGCCTCCGACGGCGTGTTCTGGTACGCGGTGCTCACCACCGGGGTGTACTGCCGGCCTTCCTGCGCGGCGCGCCTCCCTCGGCCCGAGAACGTCTCCTTCCACGAGACGCGCGAGAGCGCCGAGGCCGCCGGCTATCGCCCGTGCAAGCGCTGCAAGCCCCGAGATTTGCCGGCCCCCGAGCGCCTGGCCGCGATGATGCGCGAGGTGCGGGCCCACATCGAAGGCGCCGAGGCGACGGTGTCGCTCGATGCCCTCGCCCGGCGGGCGGGCGTGAGCCCGGGCTACCTGCAGCGCACCTTCAAGGCGGTGGTGGGTATGACGCCGCGGGAATACGGCGCTGCCCATCGGCTGCAACGCGTGCAAACTGCACTTTCTCGGGGCGCCGAGGTGACGAGCGCGTTGTACGACGCCGGCTACGCCTCCAGCAGCCGCTTCTACGAACAGGAGAGCAAGACCTTGGGCATGCTCCCGGCTGCGCTGCGCAAGGGCGGCGAAGGCG
Source organism: Polyangiaceae bacterium (assembly GCA_013141295.1). GTDB lineage: Bacteria > Myxococcota_A > Polyangia > Polyangiales > Polyangiaceae > JABFRG01. The sequence continues at coordinate 1,179 of JABFRG010000232.1, read as the reverse complement.
CGGTGGTCCACTTCGTGGTGCGAGACACGTCGCTGGGCCGCATGATGGTGGGCGCCACCGCCCGCGGTGTATGCTCGGTCTCCTTCGGGTCCGCATCCGAGGAACGCGATCTCGAGCGGAGCCTGCGGGCGCGGTTTCCCCGGGCCACCGTCGCGCGGGCGGAGGAAGGCTCGAGCGAGCACGCGCGCGTCGATGCGCTCGCCACGCGGGTAGCAGCGCTGGTGGACGGCGCGCCGGTGCCCTCCGACCTGCCGCTCGACCTGCTGGGCACGGCGTTCCAGCAGCGGGTGTGGCGGGCGCTGCGGGAGGTACCGGCGGGGACGACTGCAACCTACACGCAAATCGCCCAACGGGTGGGCGCGCCGGCCGCCGTTCGTGCGGTGGGAAGCGCATGCGGGAAGAATCCCGTCGCGGTGGTGGTCCCTTGCCATCGCATCTTGCGCGAAGACGGCGGCCTGGGCGGCTACGCGTGGGGCTTGCCGCGAAAGGAAGCGCTGCTCGCGCGCGAACGGAAGACGCCGTGAACGCGGCCTGGGAGCGGGTGCACCAGGAGCTCGACGCCCAGGGCTACGCGCGAATCCCTGGGCTGCTCTCTGCGGCAGCATGCGACGAGGTGGTGGCGCTCTACGGCGACGCCGCGCTCTTTCGCAGCCGGGTGGTCATGGGGCGCCACGGCTTCGGCCGAGGCGAGTACCAGTACTTCGCCGATCCACTCCCGCCGCGGGTGGCGGACCTTCGGCGCGACGTGTACCCGAAGCTCTCGGGCGTCGCCAACGCGTGGGCCGAGCGCTCCGGCCTCGAGCGCCGGTTTCCCGGGACCCACGCCGACCTTCGCGCGGAGTGCGCGGCAGCCGGTCAGTCGCGGCCCACGCCCCTGCTGCTCAAGTACGGCCCCGGCGACTACAACTGCCTGCACCAGGATCTGTACGGCGATCTGGTCTTCCCGCTGCAGCTCGCCATCTTGCTCTCACAGCCCGGCGACGACTTCGAGGGCGGCGAGCTGGTGCTCACCACCCAGCGGCCGCGCATGCAATCGCGGGTCGACGTGGTGCCTCTAGCCCGGATTATTCATTGGACAAGCCGGCCCGTCTCGCAGCCCCGCGAGCTCGGGCCAGCGTTCCAGCATGGCCACGCGAGGCTGGAATTGGCGATTTTCGAGCGTGCCTCCGGCGAGCGCGG